>DATLSW010000136.1:0-17388 GCA_035533955.1 Ktedonobacteraceae bacterium
CTGATGCGTCAATTTCTGTAATGCGATATCTGATACGCTATTGACAACAACTTGATCAGCAATCACCGGGATCGATGTTGGAGATAACTCATAGGGTAGATGCGAACTGGACCTTGTAATTTCCCGAACGACTTTTTCGAGTTCCTGGCACTTGCTCACCAGGCTTTGCACGAGTGTAGCAGCTATCATTGGAGTGAGCGCAAGGGATCCCCGCTGCCAGCACCGCAAAGCCTCAGTAACGACTTTTTTCGGTAAGTCCCTCGTCAAGAAGCCTCCAACGCCTGACAGAAATGCCTGTAACAGGAGATCACGATCAATGGAGTCAGAGAAGAGGATCACTGCCGATGGCTGGATAGCCTCATAAAGACTTTGCAACCACTCCAGGCCAGAGAGCTTGGGAAGAGCGATATCCACCAGTACGAGATCAACATCGTGTGATCTCAACTGTTGGAACAAGTCGCTGCCATTATCTACCTCGGCTATGACATGAAACCCTTCAAGACCATCAAGAAGGCTCTGTAATCCGTTACGGAATATTTCTTGCCCATCAGCAATTATTACTCGAAAGGACTTGTCAAGCAACGTTGTCCCTGATACCATTGCGGTACTCACTTCCAGACTAACATTTCAAGCGTCATGTCACTACGTGTCAGAGAAGAGCCTGAAATTCGGATACTTTACGCATTGTCTAAGTTTTACCTGCTATTTTTGCAGGAAGCCACAGATACGTTGAACAGTTTGCTGCAAGCAACGAACGATAGAGCTTTAAAACCCTTTACCAAACCCGTTTAGTGGATAGTCCAGAACATTGACTTATTGAAATACCTGCTCCCTCGCAGAATCGCAATCTTGTTTACCAGATTATACTATAACGTATTGTTCGGTATATTACAATACGACGCTTCACAATTATCGTTTTTTTACAAGATCTTTATTTCTTGGAATTGCTGAGTTTCTTTTTTTTACAACGTACTTTCAATATAGTCGAGAACGGCCAGAAGGCTCATTTTTAGAGGAGCAAAAGATGGCCTGGTGTGACGATAATAAGCTGCTCACACCAGACCCATCTATACCTTCAATGTCCCCAGACATAGAATACGACGGTGAGCAGGAAGATGATGACCAGGGGAATGAGCTGGCTTAGTTCGTAGGTGTTGCGGCTCACACCGGAACTAGCAACCGTCGAACCTGCCGGCCAGAGGATGAAGTAGCTTGCCAGAGCGGCATAAGCCAGCGGCAAGATCGTATGGTGGAGATTTGCCATAGACAAGTTTATCCAGTCAAGAGCAGACCGATGCCGATGCCCAACAACGCGCCGACGAAAACCTGGAAAGGGGTATGACCGATCAACTCGCGCAGACGCTTCTCGGCAAAAGGTTTGCCCTGAAACGCCTCATCGATCATCTGGTTGAGGATACGAGCTTGAATGCTGACAGCGCGGCGCACTCCTGCCGCGTCGTACATGACAATAGCTGCGAGGACAAAAGCGATTGCAAAAGTGGCGGAGCCGAGGCCGTCTACCCGGCCAGTGGCCGTAGCCAGCCCCGTCACCAGGGCAGAATGGGAACTCGGCATTCCGCCCGACGAGACAAGACGGCGCAGTATCAGCTTACGCTCCCGAATCAGCTCGTACAGGGTTTTGCTCACCTGCGCGATCAACCAGGCAAGGAAAGCAGAAATCAAAATGCGATTATCAAACAATGCACTCATCGTTTCAACTACCCTGAATCCTAAAAGACTACGATAATTCAAACGGCCTAACAGCAACATCACCATGCTCATCCATTCCAAGTTGCTGCATACGTAGTTCCGCTTTTTGCAGCAAGATATTACAATACTGCGCTAATTTCATACCCTCTTCATAATATTGGAGAGCCTGCTCTAGCGGCATTTGCCCATCACGCAGTGCCACAACAGTGGCATCCAGTTTCGCATATGCTTCTTCAAACGATAAGGTATCTGTCATCTTGCAACCTCCGGGCGCAATGGATTGCGCCCCTACATACTCAATGATTTCTGACCCTGCACGATATAGTACGTTTCTACGCAGGATATCATTTCGGTTTGGGCGCAATGAATTGCACCCCTACGGTCACGGGGAACGTGCCGTCGGCTACCTGAATGGTCAATGACTCGTCGGCTGCTACCTGCTGCATGCTCGTAACCAGGTTACCATCGCTATTGCGACGCACGATAGCATAGCCGCGATGGATGGTTTGCAAAGGGCTAAGCGTCTCCAGACGCAATTCCAGGCCGCTGAGACGTTCCTGGCGCAGCGCAAGCATATATTTGAAACGATCCTGTAGTAGCGCGACGGCATCGTCGAGGCTCTGGCGGCGCGCATCGAGCAAGCTCTGCGGATGCGCGCGCCGCAACTCGCGCTCAGTATACTGTAATGTTCCACCCAACTCTTCAAGACAGGCTTGCATCGTCGCGACTAACGCGCGCTGTTTATCCAGGATGCCCAGGCGAAAATCGGCGATGTTGGGAACAGCCGCCGTCGCGGCCGCCGTAGGAGTCGAGGCGCGGTGATCGGCGACAAAATCGGCGATGGTGAAGTCGGTCTCGTGACCGATGCCGCTGATGATGGGGATACGCGAACCGGCGATGGCGCGCGCCACGACCTCCTCGTTAAAGGCCCATAGCTCTTCGATGGAGCCGCCGCCGCGCCCAACAATAATCACGTCCGCTTCACCATGCTGATTGAGCAGATCGATTGCGGCGGCAATCGCGGCCGGGGCTTCCGCGCCCTGCACCAGCGTGGGCGCGAAGACGACCGCCGCCAGAGGGTAGCGCGTGCGCAAAACACGCACCATGTCGCGCAAGGCAGCAGCTTCAGGAGAAGTGACGATGCCGATAGTTTGCGGTTGCGGCGGCAGCGGGCGTTTGCGCTCCTCGTCAAATAGCCCTTCGGCCTCTAAGCGAGCCTTGAGCTGCGCGAAACGCAGAAACAACGCGCCCTGACCAGCCAGCTCGACATGATCAACATAAAGTTGCAGCTTTCCGTCACGTCCGTAAAAAGAAATATTGCCGCCGACGATCACCGCCATGCCATCGTGCAGTTCGGGCGCGACAGAGTGTTGACGCGCGTTCTTGAAGAAGACGCAGGAAAGCTGGGCTTCCGCGTCTTTCAATGTGAAATAACAATGACCGGAGGGATAGGTTTTGCACCCAGAAATTTCCCCGCTGACACGGACATCCTGTAAGAGTTCATTTCTGCCGAGCAGTTCCTTGAGATAGCGGGCGATCTGGGTGACGCTGAAGATGGGCGGAGCATCAGAAAATAGCATCATGCTTCCTCTTCATTCCCGACGGGTTCAAGCGCGAGGAGATGCTGCCCATACTCGACCGGCTGCCCTTCCTGTACAAGTATTTCTACCACTTTCCCGGCAATGGGCGACTCCACCTCGTTAATAATGTCCAGCGACTCGATGGTCGCGACCAGCTGCCCAACTTTTACATGATTGCCAACGGCTACGAGTATTCCGCCTTTGGGCCTGGCCCAATGATGAAAAATGCCGACCAGGTGCGCGGAAACGAAGCTGCGCGTTTCCTCCGGCGCGGCGGCAGAGAGCTGCTCGCCATCTTGCGCTGGCGACGCCAGAGCCGTCCCTGACATGAACATGCCGGAACCAGACGGAGCGGTGATCTTCCGCAATATGAGGCGCGTACCTTCCCCAGGCTGCTTTAGCTCCAATTCCGAGACATCACTCTGATCGAGTAAATGCACGAGATGCCGCAACTGATCGAGGCTGGTCAGGCCGTTCTCCGTATTTGATAGCCGGCCATGCTGCGCGGCTCGATGATGCTCTTCTTGCGAAGGTTTGCTTCCATCCATGCCATCTTCTCCTACATGATGAATCAGACACGTTCTACATACGCGCCGCTGGTCGTATTCACGCGAATCGCATCGCCGGTCGCGACAAACAAAGGCACCTGCACCACCAGACCCGTCTCGGTGGTGGCAGGCTTGGAGCCGCCGGTGGCCGTATCGCCCCTAAAGCCCGGCTCGGTATAGGTGACACGCAGCGTCACTTTTTCGGGCGGATCAATCGACAGCGGTTCGCCATCCAGAGCAACAATATCCATCTCCAGGTTATCAATCAGATAACTTTTGGCGCTCCCCAGTTGATCTTCGGAAAGCACAATATCATCAAAGGTCGTCGTGTCCATAAAATGATACAGATTACCATCCTGATACTGGTACGTGGCCGTGATGCGATCAAGATCGACGGGTTTAAACTTGTCGCCAGCGTCACAGGTGCGATCAACAATGGCTCCGGTACGCAAATTGCGCAGCTTCATACGCACAATCGCGCCGCCGCGCCCAATCTTGACATGCTGCCATTCAACGAGCGTGCAAGGTTGGCCCTCAAATTCGAGCGCGATACCGCGTTTGAGGTCGCCGGTCGATATCATATAATCTCTCCTTATAGGCAAGCGGTAGTTATCGGCCTCTACCGGGGTAACACGAGTTCGGTGGAGGATTGAGTCAGCACCTCACAACCATGCTCTGTGATCAACACACAATCCTCGACGCGGGTTCCTGTCCAATCGGGAATATACACGCCCGGTTCGACGGTCACGACTGTACCGACCGGCAAGAGAGCATCATCGGGCAAACGCTGAGAAAGTCCCGGTCCTTCGTGTATCTGCAAGCCGACGCCATGCCCGGTGCTATGAATGTAGTATTCCGCCAGCCCGGCCTCTTGCAGCACGTCGCGCGCCAGCGCGTCGGCGGCTTTGCCCTGGATACCGCCATACAGTCCGGCTTCGCAGGTTTTCATGGCTTTGAGAACGTTATCATACACCTCGCGCATACGCTGCTCCCGCGGCTCTCCGAGGCAGATGGTGCGCGTCATATCGGCGCAATAGCCCTGGTAGCGCGCGCCCATGTCAATGGTGATCAGTTCGCCGCGCTGGATTTGACGCGAGCCTGGAACGGCGTGCGGCATCGTGCCGTTCGGCCCGGAGGCGACGATCGGCTCAAATGACGGGCCGTCGGCTCCCAATTCGACCATGGTACGCAATATTTCCCATTGCACCTGCTTTTCGGTCATGCCAGGCTGAATCCACTGACAAATATGCGCGAACGTCTCATCAGTAATGGCGATAGCCTTCCTCAATAATTCCTGCTCGCGCGGTTGCTTGACCTTGCGCAGTTCATCAACATAACTCTTCGCGAATGCTTGCAGCGTAAAAACACTTTCTCCGGCGGCGCGCAATTTATCGTACTCGGCCACGGTAACGAATTCGGCCTCGAAACCGATCTTCTGCCAGCCATGTTCCTGCGCCAACTCCACAATGGTTGCCCCATACTCGCGTTTCTCCGGCGGAGGCACTACAACCTGCCAGCCTGCTGCTTTCTCCTCAGCCACTTCTTTGTAGAGACTATTCGTTAGCAAAATTTGCTCTTGCTGGCTGACAAAGGCTCTACCCGATCCCTCGGCATCATCATTGAGCCAGCCAGTGAGATAGGAGCGATTCTGTGGCTGCGTGACCATATAAACATCTATGCCCTGTTCAGCGATCCAGGTACGAAGCAGATCAAGTGAGTTTTGCATTAGCGTTGTCCTTCTTTATGTATGATGATTTTACTGATCTTCACGGGCTAAAGCAACCAATGCTTCTAAGGCGAGCAGATAGCCGCGCCAGCCCAACCCGACAATATGTCCCCGGCAAACGGCGGCGATCACTGATTGATGGCGAAATGGCTCCCGCGCATAAATATTGCTGAGGTGTACCTCTATAGTCGGCGCGGCGAGCGCGGCGAGCGCATCGCGCAGCGACAAAGCATAATGCGTCAGCGCCCCAGCATTAATGATCAGCCCGTCAGCATTTGCGCCGTGCTGCTGAATATAGTCAATCAGAGTGCCCTCGTGATTGGACTGAAAGCACTGAACATCGGCTTCCAGTTCTACGCCGCGCTTTTGCAGCAGAGCGCAGATCTGCGGCAGTGTCATCGAACCATAGATCGCGGGTTCGCGACTGCCCAGCATGTTCAGATTGGGGCCATTCAGCACATGGATATTCAGCATGGCGCTTTATCGTTTATCCTTCGTCAAAAAATGTCGCGATGACGCTCTCCGCCAACTCCGAGGGCAACACGGCGGTTTCCGCCGCGCCGATGCGCCGCGGCATCACCCAACGCACCTGTTTGTTCGTCACTTTCTTATCATGCTGCATAGCCGCCAGAATAGCAGTTGCCCGCGCTGATCCATCATACACGACAGGCAAACCCAACGCCTTCAGCAGCTTATTCTGGCGAGCCATGGCTGCTTTTGAAAACATGCCTGCTTGCACAGCGATAGTGGCCGCGACAACCATCCCCAGCGAAACCGCCTCGCCATGCAGCAATGCGCCATAGCCAGAAACGCTCTCCAGGGCGTGACCAACGGTATGACCGTAATTGAGCAAAGCGCGCAGCCCTTGCTCGCGTTCATCCTGCTCAATTACCGAGAGTTTGAGTTCGATACAACGCCCGATAATCTGACACAGCAACTGCGCTGAGGGATGGGCGAAACGACGCAACTCGTCTGCCTCAGCCTCGAGCCGGGTAAACAAATTTGCGTCGAGTATCATACCATACTTTACCACTTCTGCCCATCCCTCTGTGCGCTCTCGCGCGGGAAGCGTAAGCAGAGTCGCGGGATCGACAAGGACGAGGCGCGGGTGATAAAACGCGCCGATCAAGTTCTTGCCTCTGGCATGATTGATACCCGTCTTCGCGCCGATGGCGGAATCGACCTGGGCCAGCAACGATGTGGGAACCTGTACCAACGGCACGCCGCGCAAGTACGTCGCGGCGGCATAGCCAGCCAGGTCGCCAACAACGCCGCCGCCGAGCGCGATGATCGCTTCGCCGCGTTCCGCGTGCCGATCAATCAGCCAATCGTAGATGTCGTTCAGTTGCTGCTGAGATTTACTGGCTTCGCCGGCAGGAATGGTGAGCAGTTCCGGTGCGAAACCAGTAGCCAAAAGCTGGCCGATAAGCGTCGGAGCATAGAGCGAGCCGACATGCTGATCGGTAATCAAAAAAACGCGCGGTGGCAGGCCCAGCATCTTGAGATTTGCGCTCAATCTGCCCAGACCGCCCCAGTCGATCACCACGTTATAGCCATCACCGCTATGGACACGCTGCACAGCAAGCAGATGAGGATCGCTCGCAATCTCTCCAGCGCTGATAAGCACAGCGATAATCTCTTGCACCACCTGCTCGATGCTTTTTTCGTCAGTGACAAAAGTGACGTGCGCGTCTTCATACCATTGAACTCGGTCAGAGAGCAGGCTGCGCAGGCGCGCCGGGGGATCAGAACCGGCCAGCAGAGGACGGATTTCGGGATCCTCTCCACGCGCTGCTGCCTCGGCGCGCTGCGCATCCAGGCGGGACAGGGCAATCTCCGGCTGCACGCTCAGGTAGATGCACGTTCCGGCAGAGCGCAGCAGCGCGCGATTCTCCTGCCGGGTGACGATGCCGCCGCCGGTGGCAATTACCGCGGAGTCATAGCGCCGCGTCGCCTCGAGCAACACGCGGCTTTCACAATCACGAAAATATGCTTCGCCCTCGCGCGCAAAAATGGCTGGAATACGTTGACCGCACTGCTCTTCGACCAGCGCATCGCTATCGAGAAACGGCTTGTTCAGACGTTCGGCAAGCAAACGACCGACCGCGCTTTTGCCGCTGCCCGATGGGCCGATCAGAAAAAAATGCTGTGTCTCAGTCATATGTTCTGGTTTCCACTTTCTAACGACATCTCAGGCGTTTAGTCTAACTCCTGGCTGCTGATCGGAGTTTTGAGCGTCGTCAGTAAACTAAACGACGAGGCATCGACCGGCAATAAAGTTTCCGTTGAAGCAGCGCTATCGCGTGCAAAGCCCTGCGAGCGGTTATCGACCACCTGATACTGGTCGCCAAAACTGAAGACGTATTGATATATCTGCCCGTTGGCGCGGTTCAGAGCCAGGATATCATCTCCGGTCGTGCAAGTATGCAAAGCCATGCAGCGCGAGCGATCAAGGAAATTGCCTATCAGAATCTGCCACTGGCTATTCCAGCTTGGTACAGTGACTTGATGCGTCACTGTCAGCGTATTGTCGAACGCCAGGAAGGTGCTTTGTGCCACGGATGGATCGTAGAGCATGACACTCAGCGTTGGTAAGCCGAAATGACCGACGTACAGCACCAGGTTGGTGTCCGTACTCCAGTCCGCGTAACTTTGCTGGCTGGAGACCGAGAGCTTGCTGCTGAGAACATCGATCTGCGCTTCGCCGGTAGTCGGATTATACAATAACAACTGGGAATGACCAGCGCCCATGAAATCGCCGCTATAGACCAGCCAGTTGGGATCGATATTGTGAATGGGCTGGTAGTCGGCGACCTGCAATTTAGCGTTGAATCCGAGCAGGCGCGCCTCGCCGAGCGTGCGATCATACAAGAACAGGGCATCGTGCGAGGCGCCGAGGAAGCCCCCAACATAAATTTCCCACGAGTTGTCGATCAGTGTATATTGCTGCGTGTGCAAAATGTGAAAGTTCGCATCGAAGTTTAGCATTCTGACGTTCGCGGCCAACGTCGAGGGAACGGAACCGCTCAGTTGGTTGCTCAAATCATTATCGATAGGAAGGTTCTGATTGAGCTGAGCTTTTGGCATCGACGACGTTACAGGCGCGGCAGGCGCTTGTTTTTGGTTGGGCTGCGTCTTCAGCGTCGGCGGATTGGTAGGAGTCGGCGTCGGACAAACAGAGATTGGCTGCGGCGACGGGCAGGGCGTCGGACTCGGTGTTGGACTTGGACTCGGCGACGGTGTAGGCGATGGACTCGGACTCGGCGACGGTGTAGGCGATGGACTCGGACTCGGTGATGGACTTGGACTCGGCGTTGGACTCGGCGTCGCGCTGGCTGTCGGGCTAGGCGTCACGCCGACCGTCGGGCTGGTTCCAACTGTGGGTGTGGTTCCTGGCGGCGTTGTCGGAGTCGGAGTGACGCCGTTAATCGGCAAGGCATTGACCAGCCGGTTATACATAAAGACGGTGGTATGCTGACCATCCAGCATGCCAATATACAGCTCCCAGCCAGAGCCCCAACCGGGCAGAACCACATGTTGCTGGATAGTGAGCTGAGGTGTGAGGCTGAGCAGTTGTATCTTTCCCGTGACTCTATCATAGAGCAGGATATCCGATTGGCCCGTACCCGCGAAATCACCGATATGAATTTCCAGCGACGAACCCCAGCCATTTACAGGGGTGATCTTATCTCCCAGATTGACCAGCGGCGACGGCTCCGCGCTGTCCTGGGCATTGACCACCTGGTTATACACGGAGGGCGGCAAATGCCCTTTGCCCTTGTTCAATAATTCATCGGACAGGCTCAACACACTCAGGCTGCCTTTGACTCGATTGTAAAGCAACAAATCGCTGACGTTATTGCTGGTAAAGTGCGCGTCGAATTCCTGCGTAGGCGAACCGGGTGGCAAGCCGAGGGCGATCTGATTGGCAAGGCCGGCAGATGGATCAGCGTTCAACTGAGTATTCGCCAGCAGCGCGCCTGTGAGATCGTTCCCGTTCACACCGGGGAGATGCGAGAAGAGGCTCAGATTCATCGTCCTGGGGAAATAAATGAAGCGGAGGTTGCCATTCTGATAACGCGGCAGATTGATTAACGCCACCGGATAGTTGAGGCCGACGTACATGGGCGTGGGGTCGCCGTAGTTCTGGTAAGTCACGTTGAACATGCTGCCATTACCACTTACGGAAGTGACGAAAGCAACATGCCCGGCGGGTGTATAGGCCCAGACGCCGTCAGCAATGGGAAAGACGGCGATACTACCAACGCGCGGCGTTTTGCCGACGACCAGACCCGCTCCTTCGGCATCGGCAATCCAATCGGCGGCGTTGCCCCAATTAAGCGGCAGATTATAGTCGAGCAAATGCCACATCTCCCATCCCCACCAGACACAATTGCCGCCGCTCGGCGCCGGATCGGGACACAGGGGAAACGGGTTGCCGTCTCTTGAAAAGTAAACAGTACGGCAGGTCGCGTCAACGCTGGCATTGGTATGAGCAAAGGTTATTCCCTGAGCAAAGATCGTATGTCCGAGCATAGGAACAATCTCGATAGAAATAATAACAAAAAGCAAACAAACGCCCAGCAATTTGGCAAATAACTGGCGTTTATGACGCTCATTCCTCGCATGAAATCGATTTCTTCCCCTGCGAACAGCGCGCCAGAATAGAGTAGGATGCATCATGGCGGCTCCCTTATCCAGTATAATAGAAAAATAATTGATCAGCTATAATTTATGATCGATAGCCATCCCTTCCCCGTGACCAGTATAACATTGTTGTTCAATACGCGCAATATCATTAACCCAAACGCAGGGGCTATTATCAGCTTTGTTTCTCTCATGCAAGCTCCCCTTGGGGAGTTCAGAGGGCTTTTTCACAGGCAAAGCCTGTGAAAAAGCCCTCTGAACTCCTATGAAGCGCCGGAGGCGCGACTTTAAATAGCCCTGTTCTAAATAGCAGGGTTGTCGCAAAAAAGCCAGGACGCTATTGCCAGACTTCGACATCCTGAAAATCGACGACGGCGCTGTTGGAAACATTACCGGCGAACATGCCCACCAGGCCGTGTGTAAGCGTCGTGTCAGTGACGGAGGCAAGTTGTTGCTGATTGATAAACAGCGTGATATTGCTGTAGTCAGTGGTAACGGCAATAGTATTCGTCTGTAGCGGCGAGGTAAGAATAGCTGAACTGGACCCTTTCTTGATGACGACCGTATCTGACCAGTTAGAATCGGTACTCAATCGGAGAATATACGTGCCATCCATATAGACGCCGAAGAAGTAGTACTGGTTTGTGTTGGCTGGATTGACACGAAAAACCATGCCTTCGTAATCGCCTGAGACGAGCGTTTCCTTGACCGCGAACGAAAAGTTCGTAAAATCGTTCGCCTGCTCCATACACGAGTGGAAATATCCCTGATTGGGTTCAAGCGATTGATAGACACCGCCGCTGAACTGACAGGTTGCTCCAAGCTTATTTGTTCCTTCCATCCAACTGTGGCCCTGAGAGTTATCAGCTAAAGGATCGTTCAGCGCCGCCGTAGAAAAGGAACCATAGGGATTAGATGAAGCAAGCGATGTTGCCGGAATCGTCGCTGTACTCGTCTTGCCAACTGTCGGCGATGCCATTGGCGTTGACGATGTTTTAGCGGTAGCGCTGCCTCCCCCAAACGGCCTGATAAGATACAGCAGGCCGCCTGCCACAACCAGGATGGCAAGCACGACAAGCAGAATAGCAAGCGTTGGCGAGACCCGCCTGGATGGATTGGAGGGAGAAATCTCAAAAGGCGACGGCGCGGGTCTGACAGTAGCGACTTCGCTGTTCGGATAAGGATATGGGGCGCCAGGGGGCGGCGCTTGTCTGACAGTGCGAATTTCGTTATTTGGATACGGATATGGGTCGCCAGAGGGCGGCGGCGGAGCTTGCAGTAGCGTCGGCTCGGCGGAGATGCTCGCGTTCTTACCATTAGACTGGTCAGTTGACACGACCGCAATCGAGAGGATGACTGAACCCGCGCCTTCTGACGTCGGGGCGATCTTGCCCTGGCTATCAATGTACAGCACATGACCGTTATGAATACCCGCCGGAATGGACACGGTGATACGCCGTCCATCCGATAAGGTCAACTCGCGCGATGAGCCGCGCTGCGCCTCGTCCTGGCTGATGGCAAGCGTGGCATAGATGCTTTGCGACGCCGGCAACTGCTGAATGCCCTGGAGGGCATCCACGGGAAGGACCTTCACGGCGTTATTGAGGGCATTGGCGAAAGCCGTCACCGAATAGAAGCGATCCTCCGGCCTTTTCGCCAGGGCAATGAGCAACACTTGATTGATCTCTGGCGAGAGATAGGGATTTAGCGCGCTGGGCGGTGGAGGCGGCGTGTTGATGTGCTGGTACATCATCTGTGTCATACCGCCCTGGAAGGGTGGACGCCCGGTCAGCAGTTCATACGCCATAATCGCTAAGGCATACTGATCGGTCGCGGGAACAGAACGCCCTTCCCACAACTCTGGAGCCATATACGCTGGCGTGCCGCGAATGGACTGGCTCATGCCGGTGGTCGCAGAGGTGAAGCGAGCTACACCAAAATCCGAGAGCAAGAGATACGGCAAACCAGGATTCTGATCGTCTTTGCGGATCAAGAAGTTAGCGGGTTTCACATCCTGGTGAACGATCTCGCGATCGTGGGCATACTGGAGCGCGCTTGCCGCCTGGAGAATGATCTGCACAACATCGACTGGAGAGAGCAGCCCCCGACTGGCACGTTCATGCAGCCAGTTCGTCAACGTGCCTTCCTGCCGCAAAGGCATGACCATGTACGTTAGCTTGGCGCCCTGAACCTGCTCTTCGCCATAATCGAACAGCGAGAGAATGTGAGGATGGTCAAGGGCCGCGATGGCTTTGACCTCGCGCTGGAAGAGACGCGACGCTTCTTTGGTAGCCTCGGCATCGGGATATGCGGAAGCTTCGGAGCGAATGACTTTAATGGCAACCTGACGATGAATCAGCGTATCGACAGCGAGATACACTTCTCCCATGCCGCCGCTGCCTAGCAGCCGTTCTAGATGGTACTTCCCAAGCTGATTCCCCTGGAGTGACATAGCAGTCCCCCTTATCCAATTTGCAGTGCAGTTCTCCAATTGCAGCAGATAGATCAATTGCCAACAGAATTATAGCACAAGTGTGGGAAACAGCAAAGAAACGCGCGGCAAAAATTGGCTGACCAAAATGCTTGACAAGTCGTGCGGAGAATGCTATGATCGCTCCGTCCAGGGCGATTAGCTCAGTTGGTTAGAGCGCTACGTTGACATCGTAGAGGTCACCGGTTCGAGTCCAGTATCGCCCACCCACAACGTTTTTTTGCCCGGTGTTATGAGAAAAATGGCCTGCTGTTCTATGGACAGCAGGCCATTTTTCTCAAACATTTTTATACTTCCGCTCTTTCTTGCTTCTCGTCCGGTCGTTTATCTGTCATCAGGAGAACAAACTCTGGCTTCGGCCCGGTTTCTGTTGCTTCACGCAGGCCGACACGCCGGGCCAAAGCCTGCAATGACTTCGGTGCCCACCAATTCCATTTGCCGAGCAGGTTCATCATGGCAGGAACGAGCAAGACGCGCACCAGCGTCGCATCCATCACGATGGCAAGCGCCACACCCAGGCCAAGTTCCTTGACCTGGAGTATCTGCGAAGTCGCGAACGCCCCCACGACAAAAGCCTGGAGCAAGGCCGCGCTGGTGATAAGTTGCCCCGTACGCTGCAAACCGAGCGCCACGGCCTGGCGGTTATCGCCAGTCTTGTCGAAGAGTTCTTTGATACGGCTGAGCAAGAAGACCTCATAGTCCATCGAGAGGCCGAAGGCGATGGCGAAAACCAGTATCGGCTGCGTACTATCCAGGCTGCCCACAGACTGGAAGCCGAGGAGATGTTGCAAGTGTCCATCCTGGAAAATCCAGACCAGCGCGCCGAAGGTGGCCGAAAGCGAAAGAACGTTCAGGATGATGGCTTTGATGGGCATAATCAGCGAACCAGTCATGAAGAACAGCAGCAAAAAGATCGCAGCCACCATTACCGCTAAAGCAGAGGGAATGTGCGCCTCCAGGCTGGCAAAAAGATCGATCTGATCGGCAGTATCGCCGCCAACCAGCGGAACGAAGCCGCGCGGCACAACGAGCGCGCGAATTTTTTGCACAATCGTTATCGCCGCTGGCGAGTCAAAGGCGTCGTTGGAACTCACGATTACTTTAGTGAGATCATGATTAGCAAATTCCGCGGCTGCCGCCGCTATTTGCGGATTCGTGGCGGGATGCGCGTAAATCTGCTGGTACTGAGCAAGCGTGATGCGCGGGTCAACACTCACCAGGCTGGAGACGCCGCTTACACCAGGAATGGCCGCGATCCTATTGACGTAATCGTAGAGCGTTGCCAGATTGCGCGCGGAAGTAGCGCTGCCCGGCGTCTGCACGGCAAGGTCGATCTCCGTGCCGTTGCCGCCCTGATTCGGGAAGTTGCGCTTGAGTTGTTGATTGACCGTCTTCGCTGAGCCGGGCGGCAGCACATTTTCAGAGGCCGTGGAGAATTTCGCGCCCAGGAACGGTGAACCGAGCAGGAGAAGTAAGGCGATGGTTCCCAGCATCACTGGTATGGAGAAGCGCATAATGGTAAAGGAAAGGCGATACCACGCTCCCCGCGTCTGCGCCTTCGCTGGCCTCTTGCCGCGGCGGATCAGGCGTTGGAATGAGAGTGCGTTGACGCGCCGCCCCAGCAACGCCAGCAGCGTTGCCAACACAACCTGCACCCCCAGCATGGCTACCACCGCTGTGATAATGGCCGCTAAGCCGATGCTTTTGAGCAGAACTTCTGGGAAGAGCAGCAGGCCAATCAGGCTGGTACTCACCGTCAGGCCGGAGAACAGGACGGTACGTCCCGCCGTCGCCATTGTGCGTTGCAGCGCGTCGCGCACACTTTGTTCGTCGTGAGACAGTTCTTCACGAAAACGGGTAACAACGAGCAAAGAATAGTCTATCGCCAGTCCCAGACCAATAAACGCGGCGACATTGATGGCGAAAGCAGAAATCTCGACAAACGGGGCCAGAATGCGCAGAATAGCAAAGGTACACATGATGGCGAAGCCGCCGATCAAGAGTGGCAAGAGCGCCGCCACGACACCGCCAAAGATGAAGATCAGCAAAAGCGTCACGATAGGCAGCGAAATCTCTCCCGCGAAGGTCAGATCGCTCTGCAACTGGTGATTAAACTGTTGATCGGCCACAATCCCGCCGCCAATCTCAATATGCAAGGTCGGAGACGTAATCAGGGGAGCAATCGCCTCGTAGTTGGCAGTCTGATGCCCCTGCCGCGAGATTTGCAAGAGAGCGATGGTTTGATGACCATCGCGTGAAAGCAGATCAGTACTCCGCGTCGAGTACCAGGATGTCACAGAGACGACTTTGGAAGAGGCTTTGAGGGTATTGAGCATCCGCGTTGCCGCCTGCTCAAAGGCGGGATCGGTTGCTTTATAGCGCACACTGCTCATCAAAATAACGACATCCACTGAGCCGGTATTCAATTTTGAACTGATCAGGTTTTCCGCGATGGTAGACTGAGCGTTCGGGTCCTGGATGCCCCCCACCGAGTCCAACGCATTAAATACACCACTGCCGACAATCACGGCGGCGATAATGATACCGAGTATACATATAAGCATGATCCATCGGAAGCGATAGATATTACCCGCTAACCATGTTAACATGGGCTGTGTTCCCTTCATGATATTTCAATACGCCAGCAAAATACTACTCATTAGTTCATTAGTACGATTTATGAGCCATAGAGTTTCATAAGTTTCCCAATTACTCAGAAAGTGCTACCAACAAGAAATATCAGGTGAATCTATCCGGGAGAGTACAATGAAGAGGCAACGAAAAGGAAAGGAAAGGAAACGCGAAGAGTATGGTACAACAATAGCCGCCGAACGCTCGCCGCAGACTATGAGTACAGCCAGCCGCGAGCAACAAGAATTCCAGCGGGAATTCGCCTGGGCCATCCGGCTAATGGTCTTTCTCGCCCTCTTGCATATAGTCCTATTTGCCATCATCCTGGCAGCCCCAAAATAAGGCGTGTCATCACGCCTTGAGTATGGACACGCCAATGCCCTCGTCACGAGTGCGGTGTACGCCCGCGCTTTCATGAATGCCGCCCGCCGGATAAACAAGCATGGCTTCATGCGGCGGCAACAGGCTGGCGACCTCTTTCAAAACGGCATCGAGGAATTCTTCTTCGGGAACGGTCTTGATCACCTGTCCTTTGCGGAAGATGACGCCGCGCCCTTTGCCGCCGGCGAGGCCAACATCGGCATCGCGCGACTCGCCAGGGCCATTGACGACGCAGCCCATGACAGCGACGTGGATAGGCGTCTGCACTTTGGCGAGCCGCTTCTCGACTTCGTTCGCTATACTGATGACGTCGATCTCGACGCGCCCGCAGGATGGACAGGAAACAAAGGTCACACCGCGATTGCGCAGATCAAGAGAGCGCAGAATTTCATAGGCCACTGGAATCTCTTCCTCCGGCTCGGCGCTCAGGCTGACGCGGATAGTGTCGCCGATGCCGTCGGCGAGTAACAAGCCCAGACCAACGGACGATTTGACCGCGCCCGTGACGAGCGTGCCAGCTTCGGTGATGCCAAGATGCAGGGGATAGTCTGAACGCTGCGAGAAGAGGCGATACGCGGCAACAGCCGTGAGCGGCGTCGAGGACTTGAGCGAGACTTTGATCTCGTGGTAATCCAATTCCTCGCACCAGCTTATATATTCCAGGGCTTTGTTGACCATGCGCTCGGCCAGCCGCTCGCGCTCCAAACGACGCGCGGCGGCGGGATCGCTACGTTCAAACACGCCGTCATCGCGCAACCTGACCTGGATACGCTGCATCTGCCCGCGCTGATCGAGCGCATCGATGGAACCAGAGTTGACACCGATACGCATGGCGATGCCGCGCTCCTTACAGGCCACAGCGATCTGCTCCAATGATTGACGACCATTGATGAGGTTGCCAGGATTGATGCGCACGCAATCGACGCCCTGGCGAATGGCTTCCAGCGCGAGCGTGTGTTTATAGTGAATGTCGGCCACCAATGGAATGTGAATCTGCTGCTTGATCGCGCCAATCGCCAGCGCGTCCTCCTCTTCCGGGACGGCAACGCGCACAATCTCGCAGCCCACGTCCTCGAGACGGTGAATCTGCGCGACGGTGCTGGCAACGTCACGGGTATAGGTGGTGGTCATAGATTGGACAGCGATGGGCGCATCGCCACCGATAGCTACCTCGCCGACATGTATTTGTCGCGTTTTCCTACGCATAAAGAGACTCCAAACTGGTTAGTGGATAAGACCTTTTACATCAAAAAAGGTCACAACGACCATGAGCGTCAGTAAGACGGCCATGCCCACAAAATTGATCATACCTTCGATTTCCGGCTTGAGACGTTTGCCGCCGCGCACCACTTCGACCAACACTAATATGACGCGCCCTCCATCCAGGGCGGGGAACGGCAAAATGTTGATGATGGCAAGGTTGAGGCTCAAGACTGCCGTCAGGCTCAGCAACGGCCACCAGCCCTCGGTAGGCACACTCTGGGCAACCTGGCCGGTGATCTGGACGATGCCGACCGGCCCCGTCACCTGGAACGGGAGCGCGCCGGAGATCATCTGCCCAATGGCGACCACAAACTCGCTTGTCACCTGGAAGGTATATTGCACCCCCTGAATGGGGGCTTGCCAGAGCGGCAGGCTGTTATAGGTTATAGCATTAGCGGCGACAATACCCAT
>DATLSW010000137.1:0-3957 GCA_035533955.1 Ktedonobacteraceae bacterium
GTTTTGACCCCAATCGAACCAGCCGCCCTCTTTCCGCACAAAGCCGTGCGCCTCAACCTTTTCGCGCGCACCGATCAGATCGAGAATTTCCAGGCAAGAGGGGAGTAAGGATTCACCGACGTGATAGCGCGGAAAGACCTCCTTCTCGATAATGGTGACTTCAAATCCTTCGCGGGCCAGCAGCGTGGCAACGGTAGACCCCGCTGGTCCCCCACCGATCACGAGAATCTGGGTGGATGTGTCCATTTTTTCTCCTTGTTGGGTACTGTTTGCTTGAACTTGATTCTGCTACAAGTATGCTTCAGCAGGATAGGGCAAGTCAAGTGGATCACTTCACAGCGCGGCTGTGTATTTACTAACACCCTTGTGGCGGCGCAATTGATCGCGCACCACCGGCATCGATATCATCCATCTGCGTTCTTCCTTTCTTCGGCATCACTGATCCAATTGGTTTAATATTCATCACCTGATTTCTAAACGTATCCAGGGAATAAATCTTGCGTGCCATTTTGATATAGTATGCACACTATATCCGATTTGTCGGGAAATTTTGTATGATGGAGGATTCGATGTTTCTCGATCTCAATAACCCAGAACAGGCGCACATTGATGAGCGCCTGCGCTCTGATATCATGATCTGGCTCAATAGCGTGCGCCCCGACAACCGCCCGCACAGCGTGGCCGTCTGGTTTTTGTGGGACGGCGAGTCATTCTTGATCTTCAGCAAGCCTAATAACCAGAAGCTGCGCAATATCCAACAGAACCTGAATGTCGTGCTGGCTCTGGATGACACAAAAGGCGGCTCCGATGTCATCGCTATCGAGGGTAAGGCGGAATTACTGCCGCAGAAAACACTCGAAATCATGGATCAGCTCTACATTGAGAAATATGCCGGCCATATCAAAAATCTCGGCTGGGTACCAGAGTCAATGGCGGCTGAGTATTCGGAGGTGATGCGCATCACGCCGACGAAATTCATCAGGTAATGGACCAGGGCAACCGTACAAGCGGGAGGGATCGATCCCCGCGCTCAATGGCGACGAAATTGTTCAGATAATGGACCAGGGCAATCCCTTGCGGTTGCCCTGGATGGTGCTTGTGGGGTCAAGTGACCCCGGATGTGAATGCCCTGGATGGTACTTCTACATCGTACTAACGGGGTCGATGTCTACCGACCAACCGGGAGCGTTGATGACGCGCAGCAGCGGGTGCAGGTCTGGGCCGCGCGCGATCATCTGCCAGCGATATTTTTTGTTCAGCCGCTCCATGAACGCTGGAGCGGGGCCGACGATGTCCGTATCGCGCAGGCCGAGGCGGTCGATCCACTCGTCGAGTTGCTCGCGCAATAAAAAAGCTTCGTTTTGGGCGCGGCGGCGCTGTTCGTGGCTATAGGTGAATTTGGCGAACTGGCGAAACGGCGGGTAACCATAGCGGCGGCGCGCCTCGATCTCCGCCGCGTAGAACTCGTGATAATCGTGGCGCGAGGCCGTATCGACGCAAAAATGCTGCGGGTTGAAGGTTTGCACGATCACCGTGCCGCTCTCAGCGCCGCGTCCGGCTCGTCCCGCTACCTGCGTCAGCAGCGAAAAAGCGCGCTCCGGCGCGGCGTAATCGGGCAGGTTGAGGGCGATATCCGCCGAGATTACACCCACCAGCGTGACGCCAGGGAGATCCAGCCCTTTGGCGATCATCTGCGTGCCGACCAGGATATCGGCCTCGCGGTTGGCGAAGCGATCCAGCAAATCCTGGTGAGCGCGGTGGTTGGTGGCCGTGTCGCGATCCCAGCGCAGCAGGCGCGCCGTGGGGAATTGCTGCTGAATGGTGGCGATCACCTTCTCTGTTCCCAGGCCAAAGTAGCGAATGCCTTGACTCTGGCACTGCGGGCAAGCAGTGAGGACGCGCGCCTGCCGGTTGCAGTAGTGACAGAGCAAGATGCGCTCCGTCGAGTGATACGTCAGCGGCGTGTCGCAGCGATCACACATGGCGACATAGCCGCACTCGCGGCAGAGGACGCAACTGGCCGCGCCGCGTCGGTTCAGGAAGAGAATCACCTGTTGTTTCGCCCGCAGCACGCGCTCCAGTTCTTCTTGCAAGCGGCGACTGATGATACTGGTATTGCCCGCGTGCAGTTCGTTGCGCAGATCGATGATCTCGACGGGCGGCAGGTCCGCGCCGATGCGCTGCGGCAACTCGATGAGGTGATAATCTCCCACTTCGGCGCGGTAGAATGACTCAACGGCGGGCGTCGCGCTGCCCAGCACGACGGGAATGCGCAGCATGTAGCCAAGCGTAATCGCTGCTTCTCTGGCATGATAGGTCGGCTTGAATTCGCTCTGTTTATAGGCCGGTTCGTGTTCTTCGTCGAGGATGATCAGGCCCAGGTCGGGCAGGGGCGCGAAGAGGGCCGAGCGCGCGCCGATCACCACATCCACCTGGCCGGAGCGAATGCGCCGCCACTCGTCATAGCGTTCGCCCACGTACAGATCGCCGTGAATGATCGCCACGCGGCCAGGGAAGCGACCGGCCACGCGTGCCACGGCCTGCGTCGTCAGAGCGATCTCCGGCACCAGCACGATGCCGCGCTTGCCCTGAGCGATGACGGCGGCCAGCGCCTGTAAATACACCTCGGTTTTGCCGCTGCCGGTGACGCCGTGCAGCAGGATCGGCCTGTCATGCCCCGCCAGGATTTCATCTAAGGCGTGCTGCTGCGCGGGCGTCATTTGTAAGGGCGCGCTGGGCGGGAAAACGCGCCCCAGCATAGGATCGCGCTGCACCTCAACCGCTTCGATAGCGATAATATCGTCGTCCACCAGCGTTTGCAATTGTTTGACGGTCAGTTTGCTGGCCTTACATAATTTGTTGGGCGTCCAGTAGACGCGGTCGCCGGGTTTGTAGGGGGTTTGTTCGAGCAGTTCGATGGCGGCGAGTTGTCGTTGCGCCAGCAAAGCTTCCGCGTCGTCCTTTTCCAGCGTCAGCGTGTTCGCGGCGGGTATGGCCCACGGGTCGGGCAAATGCTTCATGGGTCTGCGGCGCACGTTGTCAGGAGCCATGTTGACGGGCGCGGCCTCCAGTATACGCTGCTGCACGATGGTCTCCGCGCGTTCTCGCCATGTCACCAGCGTCTCGCCCTGCGCGACCAGCCGCACCATGCGCAAGGTGCGCTTTCTGGCTCTGGGCGTTGCCAGTTGCGGCACGCGCTCGACCACGCCGCTTTTCGCCGCCTCTTTCACCAGTTCTCGCGCTCGATTTGGCCCTAAAAGTTCTTGCAAACGCTCGACATCGATCTCGCCATCGCTGAGCAGCAGACCGATCAAGGCATGCAGGCGCAGCCCGGCGGCATCTTGCGCCGGGTGTAGTGGCTGGGTACCCACGAAGGGTGTCCCTACATATTGTTGCACGCGCTGGCCCAGTCGCAGCACGGCCTGCGAGCGCTGGATCAGGCCGGGCGGCAGCATCCGCAGCGCGACCTGCGCCAGCGGTGTGACGTAATACTCGGCCATCCATTCCGCCAGGGCGCGTTGATGGGGCAGTAGCGCCGGTTCGGCGTCGATGATAGCGGCGATGGGACGGATGGCGATCTCGCTGTCGCGTGGCTGGACGCCCGGTGGTTGGACACCCGGTGGCTGGACACCCGGTGGTTGGACACCCACAAGGGGTGTCCCTACATTTTCCGGCGGTTCGGTCTGATCGATGTGCCAGACAATGCCCTCGACGAGCCGCTCGCCATAGGGAATCGCCACCAGTTGCCCTTCGCAAAGCTGTCCCTGTAGCTCGTCTGGCACGCTGTAGGTGAGAAGCGGCGCATCCTCGCTCCAACTGCTGGCGGAGGTCAGCACATCGATAAGCGCCATGCTAACGCCTCCCAAATTCGCGTTCGAGGGCGGGCAAACCGAAATGCACCATCGTCGGTCGCCCATGGCAGCAGCTATAGGGCGCGCTGGTCTGCTCTAACTGCTC
>DATLSW010000138.1:0-3254 GCA_035533955.1 Ktedonobacteraceae bacterium
CGCCACATGTACCAGGTGGCGATGGTGCGATAGGGACGCCAGACCTCACCGCGCGCCAGCAGTTCTTTGCGCGCCGGGCGCTCTACGAGTTTATATGCCTCGCGCACGCCCTCGGCGAAACCCAGGTCATCGACAGGCAAAACATCAAGGCGACCCAGCGCGAAGATGAGGATCATCTCGGCAGTCCAGCGCCCGATACCCTTGACGATGGTCAGTTGCTCGATGACCGTTTCGTCGTCAAGCTCAGACAGATGCGCCAGGGGCAATTGCCCGGAAGCAACGCGCTCGGTCAGGTCGCGCACATAGCGGGCTTTGGGCGTAGAGAGACCGGCGGCGCGCAAGGCATCATGATCAAGCTGGATCAGCGCGTCCGGCATGACAAGGCCGCCGGGCGTCGCAGCGCGCAGACGCGCCATAATGGCATCCGCCGCCTTGACGGAGATCTGCTGCGAGATAATAGCATCGATCAGCGCCTCGAAGATGTCGGGATTGGGTTCCAGAAGGCACGGCCCAACCAGTGCGATGGACTCGGCCATGATGGGATCGACGCGGCTAAGGTGCGCTATGGCCGCGTCGATCTGTGCTGTCAGAGGATTGATCACAATGCTCTACTCTTTCATGACATAATTTACACCGTCGGCAAATCTCTTCGGTTAAAGATGACGAGGCCAATTATACCACAAATGAGTCCGGCAGCCACCAGCACCAGCGGATGCCACCACGTCAACTGGTGGAGAACGAAGACATCGGTGGCGGGCGCGTAGTAGAATGGGCCGATCTTCAGCAGCCAGTCGAACTTCGTGGAAACTCCGCCGAAGATGTTGATCAGGTAGCCCAGGAAAATGATGCCGACGGCCACGCCCCCTGCCGTGCGGCTGGCGTCTACCAGCGAGCCGATAAGCAGTCCGATACCGATGGCAAAGACGAAGAAGGCGAATTGCACGAGCTGCGTGATCCACGCCCACTGCCAGTCAATA
Source organism: Ktedonobacteraceae bacterium (assembly GCA_035533955.1). Classification (GTDB taxonomy): domain Bacteria; phylum Chloroflexota; class Ktedonobacteria; order Ktedonobacterales; family Ktedonobacteraceae; genus CADDZH01. Next base: position 978 of record DATLSW010000138.1, read on the forward strand.
CCTGGATTCTTCACAAACAGGGACGCGATCCACACGCAGAATAGAATAAACAGGCCCATCAGAATGCCGCTCGCGAACACGCCGAGCGTGGTTTCCAGGTAATAGCGCGTGCGACTGATGGGGCGCGCCAGAGCGAGATCGAGCGTGCCGTTCTCGATGTTGAGCGGCAGCGCGGCCCCGGAGATAAAGGCCATAATGCCGCCGAAAATCAACCCATAGATAGAACTGAACAGCTCAATGGCGATCACGTTGCCAAAGCTGTTGATGTTGCTGATATGGCCGCCGATAAGACCTGATATGGCTGGCGACGAGATGTACGCTCCCAGGTGGATAGATGACATCACTGGATAGATGAAGACCACCAGCAGGGCGATCAACGCGCCGTAGAAGGCGCCATAGCCGACAATGATGCGAGGAACATACATTGCGCGCAAGGTGATAGCCAGCCCCTCGGATCGCTTTTTGGGAGATGCGATAGTGGTTCGAGCAATGGTGGTAGCCATAGTTGTTCTCCTGACACGCTGTCCGACACCCACGAGGAATGCCGCTACACGCCCTTATATCTGGGCCGCCGTTTTCTGCGGCTCCTCGTAAAACTTCAAGAAGACTTCTTCGAGCGGCGCTTCCTCGGCTTGCAGGCGCACCACTTCGTGTTGGGCCAGCGCCTTGACCAGCGTATCCATGCTGCCGCTTACATTGAACTGGTAGCCGCTATTATGTTGCCCAACCATGCTGACGCCGGGGATGCGCTCCAGTTCGGCAATGCCCACATGATCGCCGAACTCGACGGTGACGCGCTGCCCCGCCTTCTCGCGCAGCGTCTCAACGGCCTCCAGCGCCACCAGTTCGCCGCTGCGGATCACCGCGACGCGCTGGCATACCTTCTCGACATCGCTCATGATGTGCGAACTCATAAAGATCGTCTTGCCTCGCACCTGCTCTTCCAGCAGCAGTTCATTGAACGCTTTCTGCAACAACGGATCAAGGCCGGACGTCGGCTCGTCGAGAATCAGCACATCGGGATCGCACATAAAGGCCAGTACAACACCGATCTTCTGGCGCATGCCTTTTGAATAGCTCTTGATCGGGCGTTTCATCTCTACGTCGAAACGCGCGACGAGGTCGTTCAGCAACGACGGCTGGCGGCCTTGCAAGCGTGAAAAGTAATTGATCACTTGCTTGCCGGTCATATCGCCGGGCAGGCGCACATCGCCGGGCAGGTAGCCGATGAGCTGGTGCAGCGCGTGTGTGTCGCGCTGGGCGTCCAGGCCGAGGACACGGATCACGCCCGCGGTGGGGCGAATCACGTCCAGCATACAGCGAATAGTTGTGGTCTTGCCCGCACCGTTCGGCCCCAGAAAGCCGAAAATTTCGCCGCGCTCGACCTGCATGGAAATGCCTTTGACGGCGCGAATTTTCCCATAGCTTTTTTGCAAGCCATCGATGACGATGGCCTCATCTGTCTTCATGACTCTATTCCTCGCTTATCTTCCTCGCGCACGAAATCTGCCGCTTCTTCAAGGTAGTTGCTGATGAGCTGAGATACAGCCTCCTTCCCGCCACTGTCGGCAGGAGAGCGTGGCTCAAACACGCGCTGCATGGCATCGCCCAGCAAGTCGGCGGCACGCTCGTCGGAGACGCGCAATTCCTCCGGCAAAAATGACCCAACGGTCATAAAGCCCCCGGCAATGACTTCAAACATATAGATAAAATCATGCAGGCTGATGTCGGCGCGCAGTTGTCCCTGCCCGCGCAGCGCTTCGAGCAGAGTACGAAAGCGTGCAATGTTCTGCTGCGTCAAAGCGTCGCCATATTCGCGCTGCGCGAACTCGCCGAGCATAGCGGTATCGCGAGTCAGGATAGCCATCATAAAGGGATTCTTCATGGTCGCCAGCATCGCATGCTTCATCAAGCTCGCCAGACTCAAACCTGCTGGATCGCCGGCGATACGCTGCTCAATATCCTTCGTCAGCTTTGCCGACTCGCGATAATAGAGCGCGTGGAGCAAATCCTCTTTGGTTTTCCAGTGCAGGTAAAGTGTGCCTTTGCCCACACCAGCGGCGCGGGCGATATCGTCCATCGTCGTCTTGCTATAGCCCCAGCGTTCGATCAGCGTCGCTGCCACTTCCAGGATGCGTTCCGCGCGTTCCTGGCGCTTTGACCGCTCTTCCTGCTGCTCGCCTGTACCATTCTCCTTGTTGCTTTTATGATTACGTCGCGCCACGATACTGCTTCTTTCCCAGTTTGCCAATCATTGTTATTATGACCATGTGACCA
>DATLSW010000139.1:0-8697 GCA_035533955.1 Ktedonobacteraceae bacterium
TGTTCAGTTATACTTGGAACAGGTGGTGTGTATTTCTCCTCAAATTTTTTGCCACATGGAGGGCTATTTGATGTTCAAGGAAGCATCGTTCTTCCGGCGTATGCTCGCGCCGTGTGTCCTCGCCATTTGCCTGGTATTGCTCGTTGCGCCAGCCGCTCTCGCGGCCTCATCCGCGCAGGAGGGAAAAGATGCGCTGGTTGGCCCCAAGAGCTATTACCTGGCTCTGGGCGATTCCCTGGCTTTTGGCTTTCAACCGGATCTCAACTTTGATCACGGCTACGCGGACGTCTTTGCCGCTAACCTTTCCCATCACGGGGTCAAGCATTATGCCAACATGGGTTGCCCCGGTGAGACAAGCATCACCATGATCAATGGCGGTTGCCCTTACTCGTTCTTGCGCAAATATCCGTACACCGGCCCGCAGCTCACGGCGGCAGTGAAGTTCATCCAAAAACACGCCGGTCAGGTCAGTCCCGTCACGCTCGATATCGGCGCGAATGATCTTTTATCCGATATCAACACCAACAACTGCTCGGTCAACGTGAACAAGTTCAACTCGGATCTGGCAACGCTGGACACCAATCTGACCCAGACTATCCTGCCCGAAATCCACAACGCGCTCGTCGTCAATGGGCAAGTGACCGGCGATTTCGTGTTGATGAACTACTACGATCCCAACCAAAACATCTGCCCCAATTCCGTCCCTTACACGCAAGAACTCAATCAGCACCTCGCAAAGGACGCGAGCGGCTTCGGCGTTCTCGTGGTCAATGTTTTCAAGTCTTTCGGTGGGGCAACTACGCCCAACAAGCACATCTGCTCCTATACCTGGATGTGCAGCATTTTTGAAGATATCCACGCCACAAACAAAGGCTACAACGTCATCGCTTCCACCTTTGAAAAAGGCGTTGGCTATTAGCTTCCAGATCGCGATGAAACGCGCCCCCGCGGATTGGCTGTTTCGCTGAATGTGAGGAGTGTCCACACCACCTGCCAATCCGCATCCAGGCGTGAGGAACTGGCGCAATGAATGGCGCTCCCCACGTTTTGCATCCCCACAATTTGCACACAGAGCCTCTACGCGGCGCTCGCAAAATTGCTATAATGAAAACAATGAGATAAATAACCGCCGCGTCAACTGAATCGTATTATTCTGTGAGGAGCGAGAGGAACGTATTATGACACCGATCAAATTGTTGTTAGTAGATGATCATGGGCCGCTGCGCAAGGCGCTGCGCGAAGGGCTGCAAGCCACTGGAGCCGTGCAGGTCATCGGTGAAGCCGCCACCGGCCAGGAGGCCGTTGCCAAAGCGTTGGATCTCGATATCGATGTCATTCTCATGGACGTGCAGTTGCACTACGCGCAGGCCGGACGCCAGGCATTGAGCGGCGTCGGCGCGGCCATTGCCATTCGCCGCGAACGCCCGCGTATGCCGGTCGTCTTTTACTCGATCCAGGACAGCGACGATTATTATCGCGAATTTCGCGCCTCCGGCATCCTGACGCACTATGCCTATGTGCGCAAAAGCAACTATCTCCTGCCCAGTATGCTGCTCCCTTTACTGCGCGACGCCATCAATGGCCGCAGCCTGGTCGATCCAGAAATCGAAGATCGCGTGCAGGAAGTGCGCGCGCTGGACGAGCAATCACCGCGCGCCTTGCTCGAACCGAACGAATTGAAGGTGGCCGAACTGGTGGCGCAGGGCATGACCAACGAGCAGATCGCCGCGCGCCTCAACCTGCACGACAAGCGCGCCGTCAGCCGGACCAACGGGCGCATCTATGCCGCGTGGGGCTTGAGTGATACAGCAGTGGACGACAAAGTGGCCCGCGCCCGCGCCACGCTGATCTATACGATGAACCGCATGATCATCTGGGACGAAGACGGCGCGGCCCTGACCCAGGATCGCCGCGGCGACTGGGTTCCGCTCTATAATAAAGAGGAATAGTATGTCTATCCAGGCCATCCTTGTCTCGTCGCATTTGCTGTTAATTATCGTACTGGCGCTCTCGATTTTCAATCTGCTGACGTTTCTCTGGCTCGCGCTGACCGTCTGGTTGAATGGAGACCGTCATGCCTGGATTACGCGCCTGGGTTTTGTCGGCTTGAGTTTCTCCGCTCTCTTTTTCTTCATTCACTCGCTGCTCATCTCCAGCCCGTTAGGGGAATCCGCCGGGCTGGTCTCGCAAAATTTCCTGTGGCGGCTGATCTGGCTGCCCGCGATTGCCGTTCCCTACATCTGGTTTGCCATCGGCCTGCACTATGCCGCGCTCATGAACGAAAAGTGGCGGCGGCGGCGTCCGGTATTGCTGGCAAGCAGCGCTATTCTCGGCTGCTTCATCATTGCCATGCTGATCGTGTTCCGTGCGACCTTCACCTTCACCGGCACGCTGCAATTATTAACCTATGGCGATCTGTCTGGAAATGTTGCTTCGGGCATCCTTTCCGGGCCGGTTTTGCTGCCTGTCCTGTTCCTCTTCTACGTCGCGTTGTGCGCCATCGGGCCGTGGTTCACGCCTGGACGGGTGGGCCGCTTTGCGCGCGCGCTCTGGCGCGAGATGAGCGGCAAGTTGCGGCGCGGGCAGAATGGCGAGCAAGGAAAGAGCAGCCAGAATACTCAACCGCCATTGTATCAGGTGTTGTCCCAGGCTTTTTGGGATGATGTCTCCGACACGCAGATGCTGCGCGAACCGCAAATCTCCTGGCAACTGGCGCGCCCGGTCTTGTTTTTAGCGGCAAACGTCATGGTGTTACTCACGGTCGTTCTCGCTTTCATTAGCGTCTCCTCGCTGACCAACTGGTTCGCGTTCCAGCAGAACCCGCGGGCCTTGCCGCCCTTGCAGATCATCCCCACCAGCCTGCTGGTACTTGACCTGTTCACCAACGTATCCGTTTCCCTCATTATCCTCTTAATCGGCTACTCCGTGGTGCGCCACGGCATTCTGGTCGAGCGTCCCCTGGCGCGGCGCGGCTTTTTGGAGCAATGGCGCGGCATCGTCCTTATGACTACCGCCGTCGCGCTATTCATCGCCTTCCTGGTTCCGTTCACACACAGCAATGCTGGCAGCCTGCTCCTGATCGCTCTGCTGGTCACAGGCGTTTATGCCCTCTTCACCTGGAGCAGTTACACGGCTCATGATCGCTACATCGCCCTGCTGGGACCATTTCTGCACAGCACCAGCGTGCGTCACTGGCTGCGCACTGACGCGCGCAAGACCGAAGATGCGCTTGAGGCGTTGTTCATCCACCTGTGCAAGAATGTCCTGGCCGTTCAGTACGCCTCGCTGGCCGTCATGGCCGGCCCGGTGCGGCGCAATTTCAATTATTGCTGGCCCAATGGCGCTGATGTTGTGGGGGCGCAGTTCATTGTATCGACTAACTCCGCTGCACCTGCAAGCCCCATAGCGCCTGCAAGTTTCGACTCATCTGATCATCACGCGCCCACGCGTATCAGCGTCATGGTCAACGGCGAGCGTCTGATTTGCTGGGTGTTGCCCATTTATGATGATTTGGGGCTGGTTGCCATGCTCTATCTTGGCCCTCGCCAGGATGGCAGCGCGTTTACTGATGAAGACATGGACCTTGCCCATGCCTGCGGGCAGCGCATTCTGGACACGTTGAGCGATCACGAAGCCATGCAGGCCGTCGCAGCCTTGCTGCGCCGCCGCATCGTCAACGTGAAGCTCCTCGACGCGCAACACCGCCGTATCCTGCATGATGATATCTTGCCGCAAATGCACTTAGCGTTGCTGCGCATGGAAACGCTGCGTTATCTGGACAGCGCACCAACGGAATCTACAAAGAGCGAACACAAAGACACCGCGCAAGCCGAGCCATTGCTGCGCGAATCGATTGATCTCATCAGTGACGCTCATCGCCGCCTGGCTGCCATGATGCGCGCCTCCGCTCCCAGCGCGCCACACCACCTCGAACACGATGGCCTGATGAACGCTATTCACGCCATGCTGGAGCAGGATTTCCGTCACGCCTTCGATGAAGTCACCTGGGATATCTCTGAAGCCACAATGCAGCACATCGACGAGGTCACGCCACCCGCCATCGCCGAGCTGATCTTCGCCGCCGTTCAGGAGAGCCTGCGCAACGCCGCCCGCCACGGACGCGGCGCGGACATCCATCGCCGCCTGCGCGTGATTCTGAAAGCATCGTGTGGCTATCCAGACAGCGGCCTGGAACTGATCGTCGCCGACGATGGCGTAGGCATTCTTTCCGCCGGCAGTTCTACCACCGGCACCAGCGGCGGCCTGCTCACGCACAGCGCGCTACTCGCCATCGCCGGCGGCGATCTAACCGTCAAAAGCGTCCCCAACGGCGGCGTGACCGTGCGCATCTGCTTGCCCGCCGAGTCGCTGCGCTAGCCACTATGCGCGATTCACTGCGCCGCGCGCCCTATTTTGTCTCTCGCGCTTATCCTACGAGACAGGTCCGTGACAATCCGGGCTATCTGGTGAGTAAGAGACCGTCACATTTTCGACCTGCACAGTATCAAAGACCTCCAATAAAGCTGTACTCACGATGCTCTCGATGGTAAGTTCGGTCTGTTCCACATCACCTACAAGCACCTCGGAGAACGTGTCTGAACAGTGGACGCGCAAGTGTACAATACACATAGCCTTTTCCTCTTCTCTTGTCGTGAGATACTGCTCACTGTTAGAAATGGATGCAACTGTACCAATGGAAATCGCTTCCCCCCCGGAAGCAGGCAGATATTGCGCTGGCCTGAGAATCCATATACAATGGTGGTCAAGGAATTACGCCATCAGCGAATCCGCAAGGCTAGTCTCTGTAAGAGAGTATGCCATACATACTGGCGGCAGGGAATATCATTGTTAACAAGTACTTATCAACTTGATAGAGTTACTTGTATGGACCCGTCTGCGCTCGTATTTTCTTTTCCCATGCGCAGAAGTACAGAGGTTGTAAGGATAGAAAGCACCCATGAATAACGACAGGAAGTTTCCTCTGAATCTTCGCTTGCGCAAAGCACGCGACGAGCGCGGGTGGTCGCAACTGAAACTAGCCGAGCTGATCGGCACAACCCCCGTCAATATCAGTCGCTGGGAAAACGGCGCGAACTTTCCCTCACCTTATTTTCGCCAGAAGCTCTGTGAGGTTTTTAGCAAATCGCTCGACGAGCTTGGTCTGATGCCGCCATCACAGGACTCCCAGGAACATGCGACTGGCAGAGACGCGCAAGAGATGCCTGAGCCTGACCTGCTGCCGTTGCCACATGATTCGAGGATAGGTACCATTCCTATTACGCGCAATGTGTTTTTCATAGGCCGCGAAAAACTGCTGGCGCTGCTCCACAAGCGGCTTTCGACCGCGAGAACTGCGGCGCTGACGCAGTCGCAGGCGCTCTATGGACTCGGCGGTATCGGCAAAACGCGAACGGCAGCCGAATACGCTTTTCGCTACGGCGACGACTATGCCGACGTATTCTGGATGCGGGCTGCTACCCGTGAGACACTCGCCGCTGACTTTGTAGCGCTGGCCGAACTGCTCGAATTGCCAGAAAAAGAGAAGCAGGATCAACCACGGGTGATTGCTGCCGTCAAGCGCTGGTTGGCTGCCCACGAAGGCTGGCTGCTGATCCTGGACAATGCCGACGATCTGCGCCTGGCACAGGAGTTCTTGCCCACCAATCACAAAGGCTATATTTTGTTCACGACGCGCGCTCAAGCATCAGGCGCGATTGCCGCCAGCATCGAAGTCGAGCAATTGACGCCGCAGGAGGGCGCGCTGCTGCTGTTGCACTGGACCAAAAGGTTGGATATAGATGCCCCTCTCGATCAGGCGCAGGCCGAGGATCGCGCCGCTGCTGAACGCATCGTAAAAGAGATGGATGGACTGCCGCTGGCTCTCGTCCAGGCTGGCGCTTATATCGATGAGACTGGCTGTAGCCTGGCCGATTACCTCGATCTCTACGCGACGCACCGCAAAGACTTGCTGGCGTGGCGCAGCCACCTCGCCCTCGACTATCCTGAGACGGTGGCGACCACCTGGGCGCTCTCGTTTCAGCACGTCGAGCAGGCTAATCCCGCTGCTGCCGATCTGCTGTGCCTCTGCGCCTTTCTTGCTCCCGACTCCATCCCCGAAGAACTGCTGATACGAGGGGCAGCCGAACTGGGCGCTGCCCTCGCGGACACCGTCGCCGATCCGTTCAAGCTCAACGAAGCCCTGGAAGTACTGCGCCGGTATTCGCTGGTGCGACGGGACGGGAATACGCACACGTTGAGTATCCACCGTCTCGTACAGTCAGTCCTCAAGGACAGTATGGATCAGGAAATCCAACGTCTATGGGCCGAGCGGACGGTACGAGTTGTCAACGCCGCCTTTCCCGATGCCAAAGATTTTGGCGCGGGCGCAAACAATCAAGATTATTTGCTTCATGCCCAGGAGTGCGCGGCGCACATCACACAGTATCACCTCTCCTTCCCAGAGGCTGCACGTTTGCTTTATCAAGCTGGAGCTTTTCTGTATTTCCACGGTTTCTATCCGCAGTCCCAACCTCTCCACCAGCAAGCCCTGGAGATCCGCAGGCAGGCGCCAGAGCCTGACTATCCAGCCATCGCCGAAAGTCTCAGTAATCTGGGTGTACTCTACCGTACCCAGGACAACTACAAACTAGCGGAAGAAAGTCACTTGCAAGCCCTGACCATTCGCGAAAAAAACCTCGGACCAAACCATCCTGCTACCGCCATAAGCCTCAATAACCTGAGCGTTCTCTATCGCAACCAGGGCAAATACGAGCAGGCCGAGTCCTTCCTCCAACGGGCGCTCAATATCCGCGAGCAGGCGCTCGGTTCCGACCATCCCGACACTTTGGTTACCTTAGTCAACCTGGCAAATCTCTATTTAGAGCAGCGCAAGTATGAGCAGGCCGAGCAGCTTTTGCAGCAGACGCTTGCAACCAGTGAACGAGTCCTGGATCCTGACGATCCCATTATTGCCCACATCCTCAATCTGCTGGCAAGACTCTCTTATAAACAGGGCAACAATGAGCGAGCCGAGACGCTCTGGCAGCGGTCCCTCGCTATCATTGAGAAAACGTTTGGATCAGAGCATCCTGTTACCGCTGAAAGACTCAGTGACCTGGCTACACTCTCTTTTGCGCAGGGTCACTATGCTCAGGCGCAATCTCTTTGCCAGAGAACGCTCAACATCGGTGAGAGAATGCTAGGACCCGATCATCCCGATACAATCGCCTATCGCGAGCTTTTGACCACTATCTTGAGCAAAATGGAAGCAGAGCAGGATGATGATCACCCTGCTCCACCTTATTGAGCCAGCCAAAGTTTATCGTTTTGAGCTAGTCAATGCTCTTCTTTGCATCCTAGCAATCCATATCCCCAGGGCTGGGGCAAGGCCCATAGGGCTTGAAGGCGACTGACTTCGCCACCTGTCCATCGGTGAAGGGGGAACGGGCGTGCCAGCTAGAGGCCGCGCTTGCCATCGATCCCGTTCCGAGCAGGACGGACCCACTCAATGTTGCCAACAACGCACAGGTCGCGAGGAAACAGCGTATCCTGTTCAGGGAGACACCTTTCTGCTTGCTGGAAAAGCAAGCGATGTTCGGTCCATACCAAATCAGTAGCGGCGCAATGAATTGCGCCCGAATCGGCTCAGGGCGCGATCAAAGTGACATGTTATCGGGGAGTATCGTCAACCTGGAGAAAGAAGGCGGAGCAGGATAGTGATCATTATCCTGCTCCGCCTGCGCATCGAGCCGGTCAAAGCTCACTGTTTTGCTCTAGCAGTCGTTCTCCCCAGGGATGGGACATTGCCCATAGGGCTTAAAGGCGACTGACTTCGCCACCTGTCCAACGGCGAAGGGGGAACGGGCGTGCCAGCTAGAGGCCGCGCTCGCCATCGATCCCATTCCGAGCAGGACGGACCCACTCAATGTTGCCAATAGCGCACAGGTCGCGAGGAAACAGCGTATCTTGTTCATGGATACTTCCTTTCGGCTTGCTTTTCGAGCAAGCGATCTTCGTTTCACCTTTCCCTTGCAGTCGCAAGGCGTGTGTGCGCAATCGAATGGGCCCGTATCGATCTGCTTACGAAAGGAAGTGTATAGGGAAAGCGGAGACAGATGAACCGCAATGAGGAGACATATAGGGTATATTATGAAACCAGTGGGAGGACATTTCCTCCCACTGGCATCTCTGCTCAACAATCGTTATATTCTGATCAGGCACCATACATGACACAATAGGCCATGATGCGGCATCTGATGTGAGAGGTTTACCTATATTTCTGGAGGAATAGACCATGATACTGATTACTGGAGCGACTGGCTACATTGGCAGTCACCTGGTCGCGCGCCTCGTGGCGCAGGGCGAGCGTCCGCGCTGCCTCGCGCGCAGCAAAGAGCGTGCCACCGCTATCTTGCCCGTGGATAAGATAGATATCGCATTGGGAGATACAGTCCGGCCAGAGACGCTGGCCGACGCTGTGCAGGGCGTCGATACCATCGTCCATACCGCGTTTATCACCGCCGACCACAAACAGTCTGCGGGCAATTCTTATGAGAAAACCAATGTCCAGGGGACGGCCAACCTTATCAAAGCGGCGCAGGCGGCGGGCGTCAAGCGCGTAATTGAGCTGAGCGGCCTCGGCACGAAGCCGGATAAGCCGGGATCATATATGCAAGGTCGCTACATGGCGGAAAAGCT
>DATLSW010000140.1:0-7392 GCA_035533955.1 Ktedonobacteraceae bacterium
GCAAGCCCACGCCCCTACGGAAATGGGTACTTTGTTGTCTACCAGGGCGGGGCAAGCCCACGCCCCTACGGAAATGGGTACTTTGTTGTCTACCAGGGCGGGGCAAGCCCACGCCCCTACGGAAATGGGTACTTTGTCGTCTACCAGGGCGGGGCAAGCCCACGCCCCTACAGCCATGAGGTACTTTAGTACCACAGAAAGCAGAGCCAAAGAGGTTTTGTTGTAATCTAGTTCTATCGAAACATGTCCGTGTTTCATAGAGGGCAAAGCAGAACTGCGCCTCTACAGATGGGTTGGACATGATCGCGCAAGCATATGGTCATTCGAGAAAGTGAATCTTTCATGCCTGGGAACACACAAGCCTTCACCTCGGCGATGAACGCCGCAGACCGCTATCGCTGGGATGGACATTGGGCGGAGGCTACGCAGGAGTATCTGCAAGCACTGGCGGAGTTCCCGGACGACGCAACGGCGCTCACTGGTCTGGGCTTCTGCTATATGCAAACCAGGCAGTGGCAGCAGGCGCTTGAACAATATGAACACGTTCTCCAGCGCGACCCCGGTCAAGTGATTGCGTTGAGCAAGACGGCCGAACTCTATGGCATCCTCGGTCGGCGCGACGATGCCTATAAAGCCTATCTGCTGCTGGCGGACCTGTATTCGCAGGCCGGGCAGGGAGCGCGCGCCGAAGCAGCCTGGCAAAAGGCGGCGCAATTGTCGCCTGACGATCCCGCGCCACACGAACGCCTGGCAGCCTACTATTTCGGCAAAAAGGATATCGCCTTGATGATCCAGGAGCGCCTGTTGGCTGCTCAGGGATATGCGAAACGAAATGATCAGGCGGCGGCTCGCAGGCATTGTGATGAAGTTCTGCGCGCGGACGCTACGAATAAAGAAGCGCAACATCTGCTCTCGCTGCTGGCGGCGCGGGAGTTGCATACTAGTTCATCGATGAGTGCGGCGGCTGGCCCGTCGCCCTCACAGGCGTTTACAAGTGGCCCGATGGCGCAAGACATGACGTCGGGCAATAACAGCGGAGGGAATACTGGCATGATGGGTAACGCAGGCAATTTTGGTGGTGTGGGGAATCCTGGACCGTCTTTTCCTATGGCAAGCGCCGTGGGCGGCATGGAACCTGCTCCCCGTAGACGAATTACTGCCAGCCAGGTAACGGGCGTATTACGGCAGGCACAAACGTTTCAGAGCCAGGGTCGTTTTCCTGATGCTATCGACCTCTGCGAACAAATCCTGGAAAGCGGCTTCGATCGCCCAGATGCACGCTACTTCTTAGGCTGGCTTTACCAGGAACAGCAGCGCTGGGACGAGGCAATCCACCAGTTCCAGGCGCTCCTCAACGATCCCGACTACGCGCTTTCCTGCTATTACGCGCTGGGACAGTGCTATCGCGCCAAGGGCGACCTGCAATCGGCAACCATTCACTTCGACGAGGCGGTTGACCGCGTGAACCTGGACGCGCTGACGCTCGAAGAGTCCGATCAACTGGTGCAATTGTGCCAGGAAGCGGCTGATGCTCATCGTCTCCTGGGCGAGCAGGAGCAGGCGCTGACGGTCTATAGCGCGCTGCTCGGCTTCTTACGCAGTCGCGGCTGGAACGATAAAGTTGCCCAGGTGGAGTTCATGCTGCAACAAATGCAGAACGCGCCTATGCCCGCGCGGCCTGTCACGCCGCAGCCTATGCAAGCGACGACCCAGGTCGTGTCGCCGGAACAGATGGCGATGATGCAGCGCGCGTCACAAGCCCCGCAGGATGCGGCCATGATGGCCTTCCCGGCGGGTGGACCAGCCATGCCGCCTAACGCGCCGCCGGCCTCGGCGCAGCTCCCGCCCGCCGCGCCCGTACCTGGCAGCGGCAACTCCGTCGCCGAACTGCCCGACTGGCTGACCGGCATTCTCAACGACGGCGACAAGACGCAGATCGCCAACAAATCAGCCGCGCCTGTTTCACAACAGCAGGGGCAGGTCGCCGACCAGCCTACCACGATGCAACCTGCCCCTCTGTTCCCCGATGCTGGATCGATCGCCGCCTCGAGTACGGTCTTCAATCCCGCGCCCGCCGCTCCATCGACACCGGCAGCGTCACCTACCTGGTTGACCGAGAACGCTGACCCTGGCAATGTGACACGCATCGTCCCACCGGAGCCGCCCGCTCCGAGTATTCCCATGCCTGAGCCAGTCGCGCAGCCCGTGCGTAAAGAGGAATCGCCCGTTTTTGCCGCGCTCGCGCCGGTTGAGCCGCTCGCCGCGCAGGAACTCAGCCCCATCTTGCAGGTCGCGCCCACGAAGACGGCGAAGGATAAAGACGGCAAAGATAGCGCCGAAGAATTACTGGCGCGCATGGCCGGCTCCAATACGCAGGACGAGGCGCTCAAGCATGTCGCTGAGGCTGTATTGACCAGTACGGCTTCCTTGCCCGAAAACCTGCGCCTGCAAGTGGCGCAGTCTATGCAGGACATCCAGAAGTACATCAACCATGGTCTGCTGACTCCGGCAATGGAGGCGTGTCTGCATGTGATCGATATCGCGCCCCAATACCTGGACGTTCACCAGGTTCTCTGCGAAATCTACGTGCGCCAGGGCAAAGTAGAGCAAGCCATCACCAAGTATGCCATCCTTGTCGATACCTACATTGATAGCGGACGCATCGATGATGCCATCGCCACCTATCGGCGCATCCTGCAACTGGAGCCAAACAACCTGACCTATCGCGTGCGCCTGATCAACCTGCTGGCGACGCAGGGCAACAAAGAAGATTTGCAGCGCGAGCGCACCCTGGCGGCTGAGTCATACCTGCGCCTCGGCTACATGGACCGCGCGCTGACCGAGCTTGAGCAGGCGCTGCAAGAGAGCCCCACCAGCGTCTCGACGCGCCTGAATTACGCGCTGGCCTTGCAAAAGCTGGGGCGCGCGCAGCAGGCCGTTGCCGAATATCAGCGCGTGCTGCAAGTCGATCCGCGCAACATCACGGCGCTGGTGCGCTGGCACGCCGCCATGATCACCGGCCTGAACAGCAACCGTACCTCATCGCTGGAGGTATTGAGCCGTGTTCTCTGGCTCTTACGCGGCGAGGGGCAGCGCCATTACGAGACGGTCGCGCGCGAATATGTCCAGGCGACGGAAATCTATCCTAATAACGCAGATGTTCACTTCGCGCTGGGAGAAATTCAGCAGCAAGCGGGCAATTTCGACAAAGCTATTGAATCATACCAGCTTGCCATGCGCGACAGCGCCGTCGAGGTCATTGCCCTCGTCAGCGCAGCCCAATGTATGCTAACGCAGGGACGGCCCGAAACGGCCATTCAGCAGCTTGAGCGCGCCTTGCACGCCGCGCGCCGCACAACGCCGGTGGGAGTTGAGTCAACCGTCTGGGCGGCTCGGCCCCGTGCAGATGGAGAGCAGCACCAGGCTCCAGAAGTCGAGATCTCCCTTTTGCTTGCGAAAACCTACGAACGTACCGGTAAGCAGGAGCAGATGCAGGCCATCTTGCGCCAGGTGAAGCAGATGACGACCTATCAGGACGAAGTGACCTCGGCGCTGGCTGAGATTTCGGCGCGCCAGGGTGATATCGAGGGCGCGCTGCAAGAATACAGCGATCTCGTGCGCCACTATCGCGGCAATCAGCAGGTCGAGAACGCGCTGAGCGTCTTGAATGAGATGGTACGCATGGCTCCGAAAGATTCGCGCGCGCACAATGAACTGGCGGACATCTACGTGAAGCGCGGAATGCTCGAAGAGGGTATCGCCGAATTGCGCCTGCTGGCCGATGTCTATCAGAAACAGGGTCAGCCGGAAGAAGCCGCCGCCGTCATTGAGCGCGTCGGCAACATTTATGCCGAGGCAGGCGATGCCGAGGAGGCGTTGATCAACTACCGGCGCGCCGTCGAGATCGACGCCAGTTCGATGGGTCTGCTGCGCTCCGTCGTTGGCTTCTGCCTGCAACTTGGCCGCACCAGGGAGGCGACGCAGTATCAGTCGCTCATCGCTCGCCACTACTTCGAGACGCGCCAGGTCAAAGAGTCGGTCGCCGCCCTGCAACAGTTGATCACCATCGACCGCAACAACTACGAAGCCTACGACATGCTCGGCCAGACCTATCAGACCGTCGGCGAGTACGAGCAGGCCAGCCGCGTCTACCGCAACCTGGCGAAAGTCAACCCCGACAATCACATCGCCCGCGAACGCTTAGCCAGCTTGCAGGAGCTGCGCTCGCGCTAAAATAAGCCAGGAAAACGTTCAGGGGATTGCATGAGAAAGCGCGCTTTCTCATGCAATCCCCTGAACGTTTTCCTGGCTTACTGCCACATCACCCGATCGCGCAGGTAATTGGGCAGCGCGTCGATGGCGATACGTTCCTGCGCCATGCTGTCGCGCTCGCGCACCGTCACCGTCTGATCCTCCAGCGTCTGGAAGTCGATGGTGACGCAGTAGGGCGTGCCGATCTCGTCCTGGCGGCGATAGCGGCGGCCAATGTTCGCCACGTCATCGTACTGGCAGACCATCAAGCGTTTCAATCGCTCGTGGATGCCCTTTGCCGTCGCCACCAGCTCCTCCTTGTTTTTCTGCAAGGGCAGCACTGCCACTTTGACGGGCGCGATCCACGGGTGCAGGTGCAGCACAGTGCGCGCTTCCTTGCCCGCCGGGTCCGGCTCCTCCTCGTAGGCGTCGAGCAGCAGGTAGAGGAACGTGCGATCCACGCCGCCGGACGTCTCGACGATCCACGGGATATAACGTTCTCTGGTGTTCGGATCGGTATAGCCTAAATCTTGACCGCTATACTGGCTGTGGCGCGAAAGATCCCAGTCCTGCCGCCAGTGGATGCCTTCCCACTCCTGCCAGCCGAGGATGGTCTGGTACTCGACATCGAAAGCCTGTTTGGCGTAGTGCGCCAGTTCGTCGGGGCCATGCGCGCGCAGGCGCAGGCGATCCTTGTGATTGATCAGCCCTTTGTACCACGCGAAGCGCCGCTCTCTCCAGTGATCGAACCACTGCTGCATCTCGCTGGGATGCGTAAAGAACTGCAAATCCCACTGCTCAAATTCGCGCTGGCGGAACAGGAAATTGCCGGGCGTGACTTCGTTGCGAAACGCTTTGCCGATCTGACAGATACCGAAGGGAATCTGCATCCGCGAAGATTTCAGCACGTTGTCGTAGTCCAGGTAGATGTTCTGGCACGCCTCGCCGCGCAGGTACGTCTTCATGCGCTCGCCCTCGACCACGCCCAGGTACGTCTCCATCAGCAGATTGAAGGTGCGCGGCTCGGTCAGTTCGCCACCGCAGACAGGGCATTTGTTTTGCACGCGGTTCTCTTCGGGCAGATGATCGACGCGGAAACGCCGCTTGCAATTTTTGCAATCCACCAGGCGATCGACGAAGTTCTCGACGTGGCCGCTGGCTTCCCACACGCGCGGATGCGTGATGATCGCGCCTTCGATGCCGACGACGTTATCGTTCAACTGCACCATCGTCCACCACCAGTAGCGGCGGATATTGTTGCGCAGTTCCACGCCAAGCGGACCAAAATCGTAGATGCCAGCCACGCCGCCGTAGATCTCCGAATTGGGGTAGACGAGGCCGCGCCGCTTGCAGAGCGCAACCAGCTTTTCGATGGGGACAAGTGGCGTGTCCCGCGTCTCCAATTTGTTCTCAACCTGTGTCATAATGAGTGTCCTCCTCAAAAAAATGCCCCAGGCGTCGTATCTTATACGATGACGCCCAGGGACGAACATATGCTGGCCTCTTGCCTGGGGCCGTTCCAGCATCGTGCGCGGTTCCACCCTGCTTCTTCATGATTTCAATCCCAGACGGAATGTATCGGCCTTTCAGCCCACCGTCATGCATATCATGAAGCCACTCATTACAAAAGCCAACTCCGAAGCGCCGTTCACCCGTTCCAGATCGCCGGTCTCGCACCCTTACCGGCTCGCTGCCATCCGCGCGGGCTACTCCTCTTCATCACCGTTGAACCCTGCTATTAATGTTCCCTTCAGGAACACCATGATTATATCAAAGACGTCAAGGGGCGCGCTTCCGACTCCTCTGGCTCCGGTAAATGATATTCCGTCCGCACCCGCGCCTTGAACGTCTCCAAACCATCGTGCATTACGGTTGCAAAAAGGCGTTGGCGCGACAGCGCCAGCCAGTCGGTCAGGTCAAGCGCCGCGTCCGGCTCACTTGCCTGGGCAAAACACAGTTCCTGCTCGACGAACTGCACGACATACGGACCGATCGGAAACCGGCCCGCGTTCGGTGGCGGATGGCTGCTCATTGCGCGCTGCCGCTCCTCTGCTCGCGGTAGGTTTGCAGATCAAGGATCGCCTCCGTGCCAGTCTCAATCGTACCAGCATAGAAATCACCGGAAAGACGCCACAACGCCTTGCGAATAGCGGCGGCATGGGCCTCGGTGATGGGCTGCCCGCGCACAGCGCGCCACATCGTCACGAGCGGCACATTGGCAATGCGCGCCACGTCGTGTTCCGACAATTCATACTGATCCAGGTACAGCCGTAAGGATGTGTTGCGCGTGGGATTGGTTGCCATGAGTGTTCTCCTTTTTATCATGTCAGAACTCACTGACTTTGTGAAAACGGTCAGACATGCATGAAATGCCAGCTTCATAGTGATCCGAAAGATGTGGCGCTTTGTATCAAGGCATCGTACAAGAATGGGAATTCAGAACGCGCTTGATCGAGCATCAGCGCCACATCCGTGATAAAGTGTACCTGAAATGGAGAAGGAAACAACGAACTGGTTTTGCTACTTGCACGAAATCCCGTACATCTTGCAACTTATCCCTCAATCGCTTACAATGAAACACAGATTCTGTAGAACAAACTCGGTGGCGAAAGGTGTCAGAGAAAATGAGTGCTATGTATTGGTGGTCTCGCTACGGTAACTTTGCTCCTGGTCTCCATAATTTGCCCCATATGGGCGAAGTAATTTCCTACTATCGCAAGAAAATCTACAGAACGCAGGAAGATTTCAGAATAGCGGCAGGCGTCACACTGCGCATCGTACAAGAATGGGAAACAAATATCATGACAGCAGATATGGGTCGAAGAATTATTTTAGCCAGGATGCTGAAAATCCCTCCCGTGCTTCTTGGACTCAATTGGCATCAAATTGTTGGCAATACGCTATCCAATGAGTATATAGACCCTATCTCACAAATGATAGAGATGATCGAGGAAGATGCTTTTTACGCTTATGAAGATTTTCTTGTGATGGGACATGAAGATATCCATAATGGAGGAAGTATCGATATTGCTTATCGCGTGGAGAGAAGACTGCAAAAGCTGGTAAAGATCGCGCAGAAGGCTCGTGAGACTGATAAAGAAGCATGGTTATCGCTGCTCTGCCGCTATTATCAGCTATCCA
>DATLSW010000141.1:0-8589 GCA_035533955.1 Ktedonobacteraceae bacterium
CATCGATGCCGCCGGTATCCTCAAGCCGGCCCTGGCGGGGGGCCTGTTGCGCTGCATCGGCGCGACCACGCCGCAGGAATACCGCCTCATCGAAAAAGACGCCGCCATGGAACGCCGCCTGCGCCCGATCATGATCGAGGAGCCAACCTCCGAAGAGGCGCTGACCATCCTCAACGGGATGCGCGACCTCTACGAGCAGCATCATCACGTCACCATCACCAAAGAGGCGTTGTCGGCGTCTGTGCATCTTTCCGTACAATATTTGCCCAATTTGCGCCTGCCCGACAAGGCGTGCAGCGTCCTGGACGAAGCATGTTCGCGCGCGCGCGTCTTCTCAGTCGAGGAGGCCGTGGAAGATAGCGAACTGGACGACGATCTCGAATTGGACGAAGACATCGCAATGCCGGTGATCACCGCTTCGATGATCGCCGAAGTCATTTCCAATCGCACAGGCATTCCGGTGCAGGCTCCAGGACGCGAGGAGCGCGACCGCCTGCTCAACCTGGAGGCGCGCCTCAAAGCGCGCGTGATCGGCCAGGACGAGGCGATTGGCCGCGTAACGCAGGCCATCCAGGTGGCGCGCGCTGGCCTCAAGCCGCACCATCGCCCCGTTGGCGTCTTTCTCTTCCTGGGGCCGACAGGCGTTGGCAAAACCGAACTGGCGCGCGCGCTTGCCGCCGAGATGTTCGGCTCCGACGAACACCTGATCCGCGTGGATATGTCCGAGTACATGGAGAAGCACGCCGTCTCGCGCATGATCGGCGCGCCGCCAGGCTATATTGGCTATGACCAGGAGGGTCAGTTGACGGGCAAGCTGCGCCGCCGCCCGCACTGTGTTGTCTTGCTCGACGAAGTCGAGAAGGCCCATCCCGAAGTCTTCGATCTCTTCCTGCAAGTCTTTGACGCGGGCCGCCTCACCGACGCGCAGGGCCATACCATCGACGCCCAGCACGCCATCTGGATCATGACCTCCAATGTCGGCACGGATATGTTGGGCCGCTCCATGCCCAGCGGCTTCCGCGCCTCCGTCAAAGGCACAGCGGAAGAGATGCAGCGCGACCGCCTGCTGGAGCGGCTGCGCCAGACGTTTCGACCGGAGTTCCTCAACCGCATTGACGAGGTAGTGATCTTCCACCCGCTCGGCCACGAGCAGGCCAGCGCCATCACGCGCTTGCAGATGAACGAACTGGCGGCGCGCCTGCTGGAGCAGGGCTTGACGCTGCAAGCCGACGACTCCGCCGTCGAGTTGTTGTGCAAAGAAGGCTTTAGCCAGACGCAGGGCGCGCGCCCGCTGCGCCGCGCCATTGAGCGCCTGCTGACCGTGCCGTTGAGCCTGCGCATCCTGCTGGCGAATATCCCTCAGCAGGGCGAAGTGCATGTGCGCGCCGTCGATAACCAGTTGGAGATCGAGATTACCGAGCCGGGAGCCGATCTTGTTCCCGACGAGGACAGAATAGAGGCCGTATAATACAACATATTACAAAAAGCCCTCTCCGTTGAGAGGGCTTTTTGTAATATGTTGTATTATACTGATTGGAAGACAGAAACCACAGAATCCAGTAGAAAAGAGAAAGGATTATTCATATGCAACTTGGATTGATTGGACTTGGACGCATGGGCGCGAATATGGCGAAACGCCTGCTGCGCTCCGGTCACACGGTCGTAGGCTACGCGCGCCACACCACTACGGTACAGAAGGCGCTGGATGATCAGGCAATTACGGCGGGCGCGAACTCGCTAGCCGACCTGGTGAAGCAACTCGACACGCCGCGCGCCATCTGGTTGATGGTGCCGGTCGCCTCTGTCGATGCCACGCTTAGCGATCTGATCCCACTGCTCGCGCCGGGTGATGTCATCATCGACGGCGGCAATTCCCACTACCAGGACGATATCCGGCGCGCGAAGCAACTCGCGCCGCACAACATCCACTATGTCGATTGCGGCACCAGCGGCGGCGTCTGGGGTCTCGAACGCGGCTACTGTGAGATGATCGGCGGCGAGAAAGAGGTCGTCGAGCATCTTGATCCGATTTTTAAGACGCTGGCTCCCGGCGTCGGAGCTGTCGAGCGCACGCCTGGACGCGAGAAAGTCGGCGGCAGCGCCGAACAGGGCTACCTGCACTGTGGCCCGAACGGCGCGGGTCACTTTGTGAAGATGGTGCATAACGGCATCGAGTACGGCATCATGGCCGCTTTTGCCGAGGGTCTCAACATCCTGCACCACGCCAATGTCGGCAAGAATCAGCAGGAGATCGACGCTGAAACGGCCCCATTAGCCAACCCGGAGTATTACCAGTACGAGTTCGACCTCGCTAACGTGGCCGAACTATGGCGGCGCGGCAGCGTCATCGGCTCCTGGTTGCTCGACCTGACGGCCAGCGCCCTGCTGAAAAGCCCGCAGCTCAGCGAATTCGGGGGCCGCGTCTCCGACTCCGGCGAGGGCCGCTGGACCATGCTCGCCGCCATCGACGAGGGCGTTCCCGCGCATGTGCTGGCTTCGGCGCTCTTCGAGCGTTTCAGTTCGCGCGGCGAGGCCGATTTCGCCGACCAGTTGCTCTCCGCCATGCGCTTCGAGTTCGGCGGCCACCTCGAAAAACAAGGATAGGATATTTTCAAACAAGAAATCGGCCAACCGCGGTTGGCCGATTTCTTGTTTGAGAATATCTACTGTGTCGTTTCAGCATTCTCTTCAACTGGCTCGTCGGCTGGCTCAGGCTGCTCGATCTCCTCTGGCTCAGTTTCCTCTGTTTCTTCTGTTTCCTCTTCCTCATCATCCTCAAGCGGCTCCTGGGGAATGTCATAGGTAGCGGCGACCTCGCCGTCCGGGATGGGCCGCGCGTATTTCCAGTAGCGCATGACGACATACGTGAGCGGGATGAGGACGATGAAGACGACGATTGATGTCCACTGCGCCTGCTTCAGACCCCAGTTCAAACCAAAGAACGTGGTAATCACATTGTCGCGCACGAAGAAGACCAGGAATTGGGAGATAGTGTAGCTGAAGAGGTAGACGAAAGTCATGATGCCGGGCCGCCTGACGCGGCGCGCTAGAATGAGCAGCAGGATCAGCATCACCACATCGATGAGCAGTTCGTAACCCGCCGCGGGCTGCACCGGCACATTGCAGGTCGCGGGATTGAGGCAGGCCCAGCTCTGCGGGCTCTGATAGACGGTTCCCCAGGGCAACGTAGTGCGAAAGCCGATGATGTCGCCGTTGATCAGGTTGCCGATGCGCCCGAAGATCTGCCCGACGGCGGCAAACAGCACACCAGCATCGATCAGCACGAGCGGGTTGACGCGCTCAACGCGTGCGCGCCAGAGCAGCGTCGGGATGATCAGGAAAATCGCGCCGTAGAAGGCCATGCCGCCCTGCCAGACAGCAATGATGTTCAAGGGCTGCAAGATATAATCCTGGTACAGATTCGGCTGCTGGATGACGAAATAGAGCCGTCCGCCGATCAGCCCGGCGATGATACACCACCAGACGATACGAAAGACCCGCGCCTCGGTGATGCCCTTGCGCTCCACGTAGCCGCCAATCGCCCATAGGCCGACGATGATCGCCACCGCGTACATCAGGCCGTACCAGCGCAGCGCGATGGGGCCAACTTGCCCGATAATAGGGTTGATATTAATATAGATGTAAGGCGGGCCGATCTTCAGCCAGCCCCAATTGATCAAGTACGCTAACACAGGGATCATTCCCATTGGTCACTCCATTCTGTTCAACAACATCCTGCTAACATTCCGTTCCTATAATAGTATTCTTCTCTCTGTTACGCAAGTACCGGGCAAAATCTCACATCATATCCTCACCTCTCACCGGCGCTGATATTGCCCAGCATGACCGCGATATCCTTCCGCGAGAAATGCGCCGCAAATTTTATGGGTGCATTTGTTGCGTGAATATGGTAGAATTGGAACAGATTAACTACAAAAGAGCGATAGTAAGTCTATCAATAGTTACAGGATGAAAGGATAAATATGGGACAAAAAGATAAAAGAGAGCAACGTATCGATTATTTACCATCAATCGTCAGAGAAATGCAAGCCCAGGTTTTTGAGAGAGATGAATATATCTGTCAAATGTGCGGAGCATTAGCAGGAGATCGCGATCCGTATGATAGCAGACGTAAGTTACATCTCACTATCAGGCATATCACTGAAAAGTCACAAGGTGGCCTCGATACACCAAATAATTTACGTGTCATATGCTCGACATGTAATGAAGGGCTGCAAAATAGAACTACTCCTTTATTGCCCAGGCCAGAGCGGATACAGTTGTTGACACAGGTACGGCGCGCCACCATCGATGATCAATTGTACGTACTTGAGTGGCTGGAGCGAAAATTTCAGAACGCCAGGAAATGATTTACGCCGTCGCCGATGGTTAATTCAGCGCGGCCTCGATCAGCGCGGGCAGAATTTCGTTGGTAAGCGCCTGCGTCTGGCGCAGGCTCTCGGCCCAGGGCAAGTCCTGGTGATCACGCGTGCTGCCGCCGCGCACTTCCGCCAGTTGCAGCACGCTCTCGTCTACGATATCATGGAAATAGAGGAAGGCGCGCACGGCGTCCACCAGGGGAACGCGCGAGGCGCGCGTCACGGAACCGTATTCAGCGCCCAGCGCCCTGGCATCCTGGCGCAAGGCGTCGGAAAATTCGCTCGTCGTCAGCGCGTGCAGCAGCAGTTCCAGCAGACGGCGGCCCAGGCGGCGATAGGCTTCACGCGCCGCTTCGTCAAAACGCTGGTACCAGGTTAGCGTGTTGAGGTTGCCATCAGTGAAGGTGAAGCGAATGCGGCCAAGCACGCTCTGCACAAGCAACTGCGCTGCCGGATGCGCTTTGCGTTCGCCGCTCCCTTGCAACCGTGCCTCGATATCGGCGCGGCGGAAGCGCCGGTGTCCACCGTTGGTGCGCCGCGAGGGCAACTCGTCGCGGTCAGCCCACAGGCGCACAGTCGCCGGGTGAATACCCAGCAATTCGGCGGCTTCGTGCAGGCTCAGCCATTCATCTCCGCTTGTTGTTGTGGACATAGCACGCTCCCATTGATAAAAAGAAAGTCACAGGGCTTCCACTTTGATTCTATGCGATTCTCTCGCCCACGTCAAGCTGATGCAAGCTGGCAGGGGCGATGCTTGCCGTCGCCCTGGATGACACAATTTGACATATTGACAGTCTATGTCCTGCATGGTATGTTGATATTGGTGAATCTATAACCACAGGCAAACCCATTCTTTTGAATGACTATGCAGGGGAAGCATAGTACCGTGTGCCAATCCATCGATGGGGAGCATTTCCTGGCTACATAGCCTCGTAATCCCGTCTGGGTCTGAAACTGGGATTGATACTGCCATAATTCCCTGCCATAGCCAGAGACAAACCTCATCAATGAGAGGAGTGTATTGCATGAAACATGCACTGTTTTCACGCCCATGGCGCATTGCGTTATCCTTTTTAGCCGTGGCCCTCGTGCTGGGTCTCAGCGCAGTCTATTTCTTTAAAAGCCCGGCTCCTAGCCACGCCGCTTCTGCGCGCACCACGCCGTCAATTGTGTACCGCGGTCATCGCTACATCATGACTTCGAGTAGCCAGACACCACCGACGGATAAGCAGTGTCGCCAGCAATTTGGCTTTCCCTGCTACAGCCCACAGGAAATGCGCCGCATCTATGGCGTTGGCGATCTGATCAACCACGGCTACATCGGAACAGGCCAGACCATCGTGATCATCGATTCGTTTGGCAGCCCGACCATCGCGGCGGACTTGCACACCTTCGATCAGGGCTACAACCTGCCCGATCCGCCATCGTTGAAAGTCTATGCCCCGTTGGGAACAAAAAAGTTCGATCCCAACAACGGGACCATGGTTGGTTGGGCTGAGGAAACCACGCTGGATGTCGAGTGGGCGCACTCGATGGCTCCCGGCGCCAGCATCGCCCTGATGACCAGCCCCGTCGCCGAGACGCAGGGCATCCAGGGCATGCCGCAGTTCCTCTTCCTGGAACAGTACGCTCTCTACCATCGCCTGGGTAAGATCATCTCGCAGAGCTGGGCCACTACCGAAAACACGCTCTTCGGACCCGGCGGCCGCCAGGTACTTACCAGCTTCAACAACTTCTACCAGCAAGCCGCCGCTGATGGCGTTACCGTCTTCGGCTCTTCTGGCGACTCTGGCGTTTCCAACCCCAACGTCCACGGCAAACCTTATCCGTTCCCAACCATTAACTTTCCCGCTTCAGACCCCTACGTCACTGCCGTTGGCGGCACTAGCCTGACCGCCTCGACGCATGGTGTCTACCAGTCTGAAGTCGGTTGGAGCGGTTCCGGCGGCGGCGTCAGCCAGTACTTCAAAGAACCTGACTGGCAGGTAAACAACCTCCCTGGCTCCGATCAGAGCATTCTGAACGGCTATCGCGGTATCCCTGACATCTCCTATAACGCCGATCCCAGCACAGCCATTCTGATCTACCTCAGCTTCCTGGGGCCGCAGCGGGCTGGCTATTATGGCATCGGAGGCACCAGCGAAGGCTCTCCGCAGTGGGCTGGCCTGATCGCCGACGGCAACCAGTTGGCCGGGCATTCGTTGGGCTACATCAACCCTTACCTGTATGCGGTTGGCAGCAGTTCGAACTATGCCAACTCCTATCACGATATCACCACCGGCAACAACAGCGCCGGCGGCCTCACCGGTTATAGCTGCACCACCGGTTGGGATCCCGTCACTGGCTGGGGCAGTCCACAAGCTACCTCCCTGCTCATTCACATTATCCAGATGGAACAGGGCCAGTCGTCGAAGAAGTAACAAATCTTGATCATCAGGATAGCAATACAGGGCAAGCATGTGCTTGCCCTGTATTGCTATCCTGATGATCAAGATTCCTGCTAATTTGAAAATAAGTTCCAAATTTCGTCCAAAAAGGCTTGCAATTTTGCGAGATGTTTGCTATACTTTCGTTAGTACTTTTGTTCTAATTACTGCAAAGCGCGCCAGCTACAACTTTATCTTAGAGAGGACGGTATTGATGTGAGTAACAAATTGCAGAATCAGCGCGATAGATTTACCAGCGTGCGCCCCATTGAAAGCGACGATGACGACGATATGGATGTTGAAGAAGAGGATTCCTGGTATCCACGTATGCCAAAAAGCGCCTTGCGCATCTCTGATATCTCAAATGGCAGAAACTCAACGGGACGCTTTGCTGCTGACGAGCGTTCGTCGTCGGGCGAGCGACTGAGCCGTTCCACGAAGAGCCATCCGATTCCGCCTCGCAGCACTGCCACGCCGGGGAATAGCGCGACCGCTCCCGGCGTCAGAGTACGAACCTCAGCCGACGGCAATACCAGTTCCTTGCGGCGCGTGCGCGACACCGAAGAGCTGCCCAGGCTGCGCCTCCACTGGCTGGTGTTTGTAGGTATTGCCCTCATCGTCATGGTATTGGGCTGGGTGGTCTTTACGATGATCGCGAACTGGTGGCAAGTCACGCAGGACAACTGGCAGTATGGCTATCCACGCACCTATCAGACGGACGCGGTGGTCGGCCACAACGATTCAGCAAGCAATCCCACCCACTTTATCGCTATCAACCTCAATAGCCGTATTGAAGTGATCGAATTTCCGGGTGGGGACGCATCAAAGGCTAAAATTTATGTTGGGCCAACGCTCATCGGCCCAAACTCGAACCTGGCGCCCGTAACGCTGACCTTCAAAGACGTCAATGGCGATGGGAAACCCGATATGATCATTAATGTGCAAGGGGGACATTTCGTGTTCATTAATCAGAACGGACAATTCCGCCCGGTGCAGCCAGGCGACAATGTCCATTTCTGAAAAACTACGGCGATTACATGGTGACTGCTTCCACTTCACCGGTGTTATGCGGGCGATACCTGCGAGCTTCCTGTTGAACCGCAGCAAGTCTGGGCTGCGTCTTCCTTGCCTGCGGTTCGAAGTTGACCTCGGCTGCCTTCGCGCCTAAAACTTGACTTTCTTCCCCTGCACTCTCATCCTTAGCGGGTCGAAACGCCAGAACGGTAAAAACAAGTACCCAGAGCAATAATATACTTAGTAAGGACCAGCTAAAAAAATCTTGTGTCATTATCGCTTCCATTGGTGATATCTTCACTTCCCCGTCTTCTCTTCGTAGCCTGGACAAATTTACGCCCCGTACTCACATAGACGAATATCGCTGCTAAACTTAACGCTTGTTACATTATCTGTGCTGTACTATGGGAAAGCAGTCATTCTCGTCTCTCCCCTGTTGTAAAAACGAAGGTACAGAGAAAATAGTTTCGCACAACAAAACCCTGACGATATTGTGATTGCCAGAGGGTTGACACAGATATTTTGCTAGAAGCGCAAAAAGCACAGCAACTGGTCAATATGTTGTGTCAGTTACTGCTAAATCCTACTACATGCTGTGCCATCTATTTGATACTGCTGCTGATTTCAAAACTTCAGGGGTTGACAGGCATGGTATGATACTACTACATGCAAGGCGGCGTAGCTCAGTTGGTAGAGCATCGGACTCATAAGCCGAGCGTCACTGGTTCGAATCCAGTCGCCGCTATTATAACTCATACTCTCTTGCCCAT
>DATLSW010000142.1:0-3142 GCA_035533955.1 Ktedonobacteraceae bacterium
GGGAGCATTTGCCATTACGGATCACCTGGGAAGACGGTATGTACTAAAGTGGGCAGCAGACGCTCGCAATTTGAGTTGGATGCAGGGCGCAAGAACTGTTACGGATCTTTTGCGAAGCGTCGGCTATCCAGCGCCGCGCTACCTGTTTATTGAGCGTGTTCCGGGAGGCATCTACTCCATTCAGAGCGTGCTTCCTGGCTCTCCTCTACGCTCGTTGACCACAACACTCTTGCCTCACTTGCTTGTATTGAACGAATTACAGGCTGGTCGGGCAATACCCGGTAGAAAGGACTGGCACCAGGAGGTAGTCGATACTGTACTCTTCGGTGGAGATAGGTACTGCCTTCACGCTTCCTTGCAGCAGTTTTCACGCGATACTGCTGATCTTCTGCAAGAGCTACAAGCCTTGGTGGTTGCTTATCAAGATGAACCTCACCGAACAAGCGACATCGTGCATGGAGACTTCCAACACTCGAATATTCTCTTAGATGACGGGCAAGTCAGTGGAATCATTGATTGGGATGGCTCCTTTGCCGGAGATTGTACCTTTGATATCGCAACCTTGTTATTTTACTCCTACGATGTGGTTGAAGTGCGCCAGCGGCTTTGGGATTACGCGCTAGAGCGAGTCTCTCTCAGGCTTCTGAGCATGTACCTTGCTCATCTGATCCTCAGACAGATGGACTGGTCATTGCGCCATCACGATCAGGCAACGAGCGGGCGCTACATTACCAGAGGACAGATACTACTTGAGGAGATCAGGCATCGTTTTTATTCTGCTGACCAAAACTCTCTGTGACGAAAGAAAAACGGAGAAATGTTGCGAATGTTCTCAAAGACCGCCAATAATCTTGAAGGGCTTGACAGAATCGCAAACTACGGTTAGATTCATGCTTATTCCTGGCGGTACGTAATCTGCCCTGTTTCGTTCGTTGAAGAAGGCACTGTAAGCCTGTTAGAGGGCCGATAGTTGACGCTAGTATTTTGTGATGGGGGAAACCCATGAAGCCACCGCGTTTTCAGTATTGCGCTCCCCGCATGTTGGACGAAGCGCTGGCACTGCTTGACCTGCACAAGGACGACTGCAAAATCCTCGCGGGCGGCCAGAGCCTTGTCCCATTACTCAACATGCGCCTGGCGAATCCCGCGTATATCATTGATATCAACCACATTGCCGAATTGCACTACATCGAAGCCGAAGATGGCTATCTCGCCGTAGGAGCGACGGTGCGCCAGCGACAGGTTGAACACGCTCTGTGGGTACAAGAGCAACATCCGATTCTTATAGAGGTCATCAAGCATATCGGCCATATGCAGATACGCAACCGGGGAACAATTGTTGGCAGCATTGCTCATGCTGATCCCGCTGCTGAACTGCCCGCGCTGCTGACGTGCCTCAATGGTGAAGTGACAATCGCGAGCGTGCAAGGCGAGCGCGTGTTAAAGGCCGAGGAGTTTTTTACTGGCTATCTCTCAACGGCCATCGAGCCGGGTGAGATGGTGACGGAAGTGCGTTTCCCCTGGCTTGCGCCGCAGGCCGGGTGGGCATTCATGGAATGCGCCCGCCGTTCCGGCGATTATGCCCTGGTGGGAGTGATCGCTGTTCTGACCCCTGCTCTCGATGATACCTGTATGGACGCTCATGTGGGCTACCTGGGCATTGCCGGTCAGCCGCTGCGCGCTCGCGCGGTGGAAAACGCCATTATTGGGTCGCGCCTGGACGAGCAGGCTGTGTCGCGCGCTGCTGAAATTGCCGCTGAACTGGTCACTGACGATATGGAAGACGTTCACGCCACAGTCGCCTATCGCCGCGCTTTGACGAACGAGTACACAAAACGAACACTGAAAGCGGCCTGGGTACGACGCGAGCAGAGGAGGGGAAAAGCCTGATGCAAGAACACGATCTCTTTCCCACGTTTAGCGAGGAAAGCCTTATTGCTGTGACAGTGAACGGCAGCCACTATGAAAAGCTAGTGCCAGTGCGCCTCTTGCTTTCAGATTTTCTGCGTCACGACCTGCACCTGACGGGAACGCATGTTGGCTGCGAGCATGGTGTCTGTGGCTGTTGCACCATCTTGCTGAACGGTGAAGCAGTGCGTGCCTGCTTGCTGCTGGCGGTACAGGCCGACGGTATGGCGATCACCACGATTGAAGGCATGGCAGGGACGAATAGCGAACTGCACCCCATCCAGCAAGCCTTTCTCGAAAAGCACGGTCTCCAGTGCGGCTTTTGCACACCGGGCATCATCATCTCCGTTCATGCTATGCTGCACGAAAACCCCAACCCCACAGAAGAAGAGATCCGGCATGGCCTCTCCGGCAACTTGTGCCGCTGTACCGGCTATCAAAATATTGTCGAGGCGGTCAAGCTCGCGGCTGAACGCTTGCGTGCGGCGCAGAAGGAGGCGAACTGATGGCAACGCGCTGGTTCGGCGCGCCTGTGCAGCGCCTCGAAGACCCACAGTTGTTACGCGGCAAAGGCATGTTTGTAGATGATATCGATCTGCCGGAAATGCTTCACGCCGCGGTGTTGCGCAGTACTCATGCCCACGCGCGCATCCTCGGCATCGATACCAGCGCGGCGCAGGCGCTGCCAGGCGTTCACCTGGTGATCACCGCCGCCGATCTGGGCGATGTGTTGGAGCCATCGCCCCTGCTTGTGCCTCATCACGCTCTGACAGAGCCGCGCACGCAGTTGCCCCTGGCACGCGACGAGGTGCGCTACGTCGGCGAGGCCGTGGCCTTCGTTGTCGCTGATAGCCGCTACATTGCCGAAGACGCGCTTGATCTCATCGATGTCGAATACGAACTGCTGCCCGTGGTGCATAACTTCGAGATAGCCACACAGGCAGATGGGCCGCCGGTTCACGCGGATGTGCCGGGTAATGTGGCCGCGCGCCTGGAGCAGATCGTCGGCGATCCCGATGCTATGTTCGCCAGCGCACCGCGTGTGATGCGCGAAACGTTTTCCGTCGAGCGCGGCGCGGGTATGCCGATGGAAGGGCGCGGCGTGCTGGCGCGTTGGGAAGATCACGAGAGCATGTTGACGTGCTGGATCTCGACGCAAGGCCCCATTCCCATCCGCAACGGTCTCGCCGCGATCTTTCATTTACCTGAACACAAAGTGCGCGTCATTGCCCCT
>DATLSW010000143.1:0-5538 GCA_035533955.1 Ktedonobacteraceae bacterium
CAGGGGATGCGCAAAAGCTTGCCCTGCCCCGTTCACCGCTGTTTGCAGCGCCGCGACGTTGTCTTCCGCGAGTGTGACGACGCACTCCGGGCAACGGCGCGCAACGGTGGAGACGAATGGATCAGCCGCCGAGTTCAGAAATAGGACATGCTGACCCGAAACAAGCTGGACAGCATCAGACAACAGTTGCAATGGAGTTGACATCATGGCCCTCTATATTGATAGCGCTTTCCTTGATGATATCACGAATGTGGTCGAGACACTAGACGTCGCGGGCGTCACCACCAACCCGACCATTCTGCTGGCCGCCCGCGAGCGCGGACAAACGCTGCCGCTCCCAGAATTGATCGAAAAATTGTGGCGCGCCTGCGGAGGCGGCGATGTCTTTGTGCAGCCAGGCACTACCGATGAGCGAGAGATGGAGCAACAGGCAAGAGAATTTATCACAATGGGAATAAGGCCATACGGTGGCAAACAGCATGTGATCCTCAAACTTCCTATGACAGAAGCAGGCGTGCGCGTAGCAAAACGACTGAAAGGCAATATAATGCGCCGCTTTGCTTTCACAGCAGTAAACACCACGGCGCAGGCGTATGTCGCTGGCGTGATGGGCGCGGAGTTCATCATCCCGTACTATAATCGCATGGAGCGCGCCAGCGAAAACGCGGGGCAGCGCATCGCCGAGATGGCGAAAGTTTTGCGCGATCACCAGTTTGAGACGCGCATCCTGGCGGCGAGCATCAAAACGCCGCAGGAAGCGGCCAACGCTTTGTTGGCGGGCGCGCATGACATTACCGCGCCACCGGAAGTCCTGCTGGCGCTGATCCGCGACGCGCAGACCGAGAACGCGGTGGAACGTTTTGCGCGCGATTGGCAAAAGATGAATGGACTGTCATGATGAAATTGGCAGTGTGGAACAGCTTCATGAATAAACAGTCACAGAATCTCTCTATCGATTCATAGGTTCGTCATTGAGGTATGGTATAGTATAGTATATTCCGTGACAACGAAACGCAAAACGTCGGAGGTGGATAGATTGCGAGTGGGGGGGGGAAACGGTATTTGAGAGTGCAATGCAGGTAGTATGCCTGAGTGGTGGCACATGTGGCTAAGGGATAGAAAGCATACTACACAGGCGAGACCTCTCTCGCATGTTCCGCGGCGGTCATGTCGTCAGGGTAAGTGTAGGAGAGAACATGCGAGATGGTATGCCTGCTTTGTTTACCAGCGCAATGTCGCTTGCTCATAGAGACTGGGTAGCTGCTGTGTGGGGGCCGATTGATCGCGCCCGCGTTCATTGCTACCAACAAAAGAGCCTCAAGGAAAAAACCTTGAGGCTTTTTTTGTGTCTTTATCGATTGGGCCGAACATGATACAATAGGGCCATCACAGAGAGGAGCAACAGACAGACGCGGGGGAGTCCCTTTTTCCTGTCGCCTGCAAGGGATATAAACAGAACACATGCTGGATATCATTATCACGCTGGCGGAATATTTTCGCGCCCAGCATAAACAACTCTATATGGTAGGAGGGACGGTGCGCGACGTGCTGCTCCACCGCGAGCAAACCAACGACGCAGACCTTGCGACCGACGCGCGGCCCGATGAGATCAAGCGGCTGGTCGCGCCGACGCATCCGACGGCAATAGTGCTGGTCGGTGAGCGTTTCGGCACGGTACGCCTGCATTATGGCAACGACATCATCGAGATCACAACGTTTCGCTCCGAACGTTATAATCCAGAGTCGCGCAAACCCGAAGTCTGCTTTGGCACAACTCTGGAAGATGACCTTCTGCGCCGCGACTTCACCATCAACGCGATGGCGCGCGATCCTCTCAACGGACACATTATTGACCTGTTTGGCGGGCAGCAAGACCTGGAAGCGCAGACCATCCGCGCCGTGGGCAACGAGCCGGACAAACGCTTCAATGAAGACCCCTTGCGCTTGCTGCGGGCCGTGCGTTTCGCCGCGCAGCTTAATTTCGTCATCGAGCAGGAGACGCGCCGTTCGATCACGCGCCAGGCGGCCACGCTCCAGAAGATCAGCCGCGAGCGCATCCGCGACGAGATGAACAAGTTGCTCATCTCCGATCACCCGGCGAAAGGGCTTGATCTGCTGGTCGAGTCAGGATTGATGGCGTGGATCGTCCCTGAAGCGTTGGAGCTGCGCGGCGTAAACCAGCAGCCCATGCCTGGACGCGCCGCCGCCTCGAAGGATGTCTATGCCCATGTCTTGCGCGTGGTCGAGCGCACTCCGCCGCGCCTGATCACGCGCTGGAGCGGCCTCTTGCACGACATCGCCAAGCCGGTCACGCGCACTGTGGATGAAAACTCCATTCACTTTTTTGGACATGAAGACGTAGGAGCGCACATGACGCGCGATATTTTGAAACGCCTGCACTTCGACCGCGACTTCATCGAAAACGTCTCGCGCATCGTGCGCCTGCATATGCGCGCCAACGCCTACACCTCCGAATGGACGGATGGCGCGGTGCGTCGCCTCATGATCGAGAGCGGCGATGTCTTGCCCGACCTGCTCGATCTCTCGCGCGCCGATATTACGAGCTATCGGGCCGATAAAGTGTCGCGGGCAGTCGCGCGCGTGGCGGAACTGGCCGAACGCTGCCAGCGACTCAAGGAAGAGGCGGAGCGCGTCCCACTGAAAAGCCCGTTGGATGGTAATGAGTTGATGGCGCTTTTTGGGCGACCGCCGGGACCCTGGCTGCGCCCCGTCAAAGAGCGCCTGCTGAGCCTGGTAATCGATGGCGCGCTGGCGCCCGATGATAAAGAACGCGCCGCCATCATCGCGGGCGAATTTTTGCAGCAAGACGAGAGTAACGCATAAGAGGATACAGAGCTATGGCAGAAGAGAAGACACCATCACCAACAGCAAAATCCGCTAATCCCATCGGCAGCGGAAGCAAGAGTAAGGCAAGCGCCAAAAACGCGCAGTCGCGTATTGGCGGAACGGCAGTGCCGGGAGCGAAATCGACGCAGCCAAAGCCACCGCCGACCAGCCAGCAGCAACAGCAGGCGGACAGTTACAACCGCACGATGCGCCGCCGCATGGAGCAAATGGGTACGGCTCCTGATGCCAACCGGGGCTTAGCACAGCAGCGCAAGCGTCTCGAGAAGCGGAAAAAGCGGCGCGAGGTACGCAAGGAGGAAGTCAAGAAAGTTGCGGCGCGCGGCCCCAGCAAGATCACGCTTGGCCGCGGTACCTTTTTCTTTTTGCTCGGCGCAATCGCACTGGTGATACTGATCATCGTCCTGGCAATCTTGCTCAATCACCATATCATTTGATACAACAACGGATGTTATAAATGGTGCTGTGGCTCATCCAGGCATTGACAATCCCTGAAGCGGCGACGAGTGATACAACAACGGATGTTATAAATGGTGCTGTGGCGGCGCAATGCATTGCGCTAGTATGGGCCAATTGATCGCGTCCGTGGCCGATCCAGGCGCAATGCATTGCGCTGCCACACCGCGTCAAAGGAGAATGCATGCATATACGCAAAGCGGTGTTGCCAGTGGCCGGCCTGGGAACACGAGTCTTGCCCGCCAGCAAAGTTATACCCAAAGAGATGCTGCCGCTTGTCGATAAACCGACGCTGCAATACATTGTCGAAGAAGCAGTCGCGGCAGGCGTTGAAGAGATCATCTTCGTCTCCAGCCGCACGAAGCGCAGTATCGAGGATCATTTCGACGCCTTCCCTGAACTGGAAGAGATACTCGAGCGGAAAGGCAAACACAAAGAATTAGCGGAACTGCAACACATGCAATCAATGGCAACCTATGTCTCCGTGCGTCAGGCTGAGCCGCGCGGACTGGGCCATGCCGTGTTATGCGCGAAAGAGTTGGTAGGCGATGAGCCGTTCATCGTCATGCTCGGCGATGACCTTGTTGCGCCTGAAACGCCTTGCCTGCCCCGCATGATCGAGGTCCATGAGCGATATGGCGCTTCGGTACTGTCGCTGTTCCAATCGCCGCGGGAGCAGATTTCGTCGTTTGGCATTGTGTCGGTGGAAGATGTCGAGTCGGATGTGGTGAAGGTGACGCACCTGGTAGAGAAGCCGCCGCTAGAGGAAGCGCCGTCCGACCTGGCCGTGGCCGGGCGCTACATCCTGACGCCAGACATTTTTGCGATCCTGGAGCAGACGCCCCCAGGCCGAGGCGGCGAAATTCAGATCACGGACGCCATCGAAATACAAGCGCGTGCCGGTCGCTGCTTCGGCCTGCGTTTCTCCGGCACGCGCTACGACACGGGGAATCCGCTCGGCCTGCTCACGACGTCCATCGCCTATGCCCTGCGGCGACCTGAGTTCGCTCCAGGTTTGCGCGAATATATGCAGCAAGTATTGCGAGAGTCTTAGCGTTTAGTACAAGGTCGCCCAATGTCTCACACATCCCATAGCTCCGTTCAATACAAGGTATATGGCGCGCTGTTTGCCTGTATCTTTCTGTTGCAGGCGGCGTGCGGTGGGCCGCGTACACCTCAATCCAGCGCGCCCGCGCCAACGCCCACACTCAGCGCCGGGCAGCAATTGCTGGCAAAAGTCAACCAGCAGTTCAGCAAGGCGCGGACGCTGCACGGCATCTTCGCGATCACGGGATCAGGTTCGCAGTTCAACGGTAAGGCGCGGAGCGAGATATGGAACGCACAGCCGAATAAGAGCCGTACAGACGTGCTGCAATCGACGATCGCGCAGTTGCCCGGCGGAACAGTGACGGTCTCCAACGGCAAACAGCAATGGCAGTATGATCCCTCGCAACATGTCGTCTACACCGGCCCGGTCAGTGCGAGCAGCGCCGCTAACGCCGATCAATCCGTATCGATCCTTGATCTCGTGCGCTCCGCCTTTACCCCCGACAACGCGACGCTCGTTTCATCGTCCGCCAGCGTCGCCGGACATACAGCCGACGAGGTACACATTGTGGTGAGCGGCCTGAGAGTGAGCGGCATCACGGGCCTGATCAGCTACACAGGCAATGTCTACATCGATAGCGCGACCCAATTGCCCCTGCGCCTGGTCTTGCAAATTCTCGTGTACGGCCAGGTGCAGATCGACATCTCGTCGCTGACGCTGAATCAACCCATTGCCGCCAGCATGTTTACCTTTACGATTCCGCGCGGCGTGAAAGTCCTGCCGCTGCAACAGGCTACCTCCGGCACAAATTCCGGCTCGCTCACGCTGGCCCAGGCAGAGCAGCAAGCCGGCTATCACCTGCTGAGCATCCCCGCCTCACAGTCCAGCTACGTCTTGCAGGGCATCACCGCGCTGGGCGCGCCCGGCAGCCAGGTCTACACGCTCAGCTATACCTCCGGTAAACTTTCGTTCACCCTCGCCGAAGGCAAACCCCTGGCAAACCTGCCCGCCAGTGGCGGCCAGTCGCTCAACCTGCGCGGCACAACAGCCACGCTCACCATCGCCAACGGCTCAACCACGCTGACGTGGACGGAGAAAGGCGTCGGCATCACGCTCATAGGCGTGGGGCTGAGCAGTGCGCAAGTCGAAGAGATAGCAAAACTATTGTC
>DATLSW010000144.1:0-3662 GCA_035533955.1 Ktedonobacteraceae bacterium
CGCGCAAGCGCTTCTGCTGCCCTGGCCCGGCGGTCAGCGCCAGCCATGTCGTCAGGAGCAGCGACAACGTGCCGAAAAGCAAGGTTTCGAGCGCGCCGCCGACGGCTCGCAGTTCTGGTAGGATGATATTGACCGCGCCCACGCTCAACAAGGCCAGAGCGACTAACGCTAACCGTTTTGTATAGAGCAGGCTGGCGAGCAGATAGAGGCTGACGAGAAAGAGCGCAAACAGGAAAATCATACCCAGCCGCAACGTAAAGAGCGAGACGCCGAACAGGCGGAAAAACGCGGCTCCTACGTATGCCTCGATCACCCCCATGTAGTTCTGTCCATAGAGGAAAATAGGATGCGCGCCGCGGAAAGCGATGTGCATGGCCTCCAATCCCATTGTGCCTTCATCGCTATCAGTCGGCGGCCAGTGGTTCGCCGCCAGGATCACTCGTAAAATGACGGCAAACGCGATCAGAGCAAACGCGGCTATCCCATAGAGACTAACAGGGACACGTTTCATTAGAAGTTTAAACATCAGGAATAATGACTCCGCGAAATAGGAAATCGCAATGACCTATCATAGACAAACATCTCATGATGCCTATTCTACCGCACGTTGGCAACTATGCGTTTTTGTTGCTCCGCCTCCTGGAATTGAACAGGTGACAGGCAGGCAAAAGATACAACGCAGC
Organism: Ktedonobacteraceae bacterium; assembly: GCA_035533955.1. Taxonomy (GTDB): domain Bacteria; phylum Chloroflexota; class Ktedonobacteria; order Ktedonobacterales; family Ktedonobacteraceae; genus CADDZH01. Next base: position 684 of record DATLSW010000144.1, read on the forward strand.
ACTTTTGAAAGAAAAGCGTGATAGAGCAGGTCTGTTTTGTGATAGGAATGTGATCTGGATACGGTACACTTGAGAAAAGAAGTATCTCAAGAAGATTGAAATGGAGAATAAAAACTATGATGCCCAATATGGGACCTGAAATTCAGTCTGGGATGGGGACGCCTTTGCTCTTCTGGGTTGTACTCGCAGTACTGGTATCTCTGCTGGTCATAGGCGCGTGTATCTGGCTCGCAGCGAGATTTTTGAACAGACAAAGGACTGCTTCGATACACAATGCACCCCAACCGCAGGATGCCTATCATCACTATGAACAGGGCTATCAACCAGAGCAGCCAGCAGAAGAAACTTATCAGAAAGAGGAACAATCCTATCCCTACCCAAAGCCAATACCGCCATATGAGCAACCGCAAGCACAGTATTCCCACACCAGTGGATCAGAGCATTGATTTGTGACAAGCATACCTCTGTCTTTTGCTTCGTTTTCCGTTACAGCACAGTCTGACAGCGAATCCAGCGCGGCTGGATAGCATCTAGCGGACGATCAAAGAGGCCCGGTTGTTCGTCGTGACGGAAAAGCTCGACAAAATCTTCCGGCGCGAAGGCTTTACGCAGGCGCGCCGCGTAGGATGTTACCAGTACCCGCAGGTAGTGATCGACGTCATAGTCCCGGTGATCCTCACGCGCTCTGGCAGTGAATAGTTTTCCACTCTGTACAGCATCTTCAGCAGCGCGCGCGGTTGGTTGGGTGTTCTCTAATTCCTCGTCCGCTTCGTCCCAATCACTGCTCGCGGACGTTTCCTCTGTCTCGTCCGGCAGCCAGACGAAATTGCCAGTATTGGTACGATAAAAGCGGACCCGTTCTCCGGGATGCCAGCGCGTGCGCCCAGCGGCGAGCAGCGCTTCATATTGCGGTTCCGCGTGCGCGGCGCGCGCGGCCAGGTAGGCTTCCGGCGTTTTGGAGAGACGCACCCGCGTCGCCATATCAGACGTGGGCAACGCCCGGCGACGTATGGCCGCCGCCGTTTCCAGAAAAGCGGCGCGCACACCTGCAACGTCGTTGCTCATCGTACAAAGCAGCGCCTGGCGCAAAAAGCGTACGCCAAAAGGCTCGGCCCGGCTGGAGCGCAGCGCCACGCCACGCACAACCAGCGCGCCGCCGTAGGTCAACAAGGCGTAGTTTTTGACCTCGTGGCTCAGCATGGCGCGGTAGCGTCCCTCGTATTCCAGACGAATGCCCTCCGGCAAGAGCGCGCCCACCTCGGCCACCAACGCGCGTTCCTGCTCTTCCGACCAGCCAACTGGCACAGCGAAATACACGCCGTCGGTGTCGGCCTCGATCAGTGCCATGCCACGCTCGCGCAAGGCTTCCACCACCTGTGACAGCAGTTCACGCCCGCGCCTGGTCACTTCATCGGCGGCTCGGCTATCGGCGAAAAGGGCCATCGAACCTGCTCCCATATAGCCGTAAGCCGCGTTAATGAGAATTTTCATCGCTGCTTGCGTCGCGTCATGAGCGTTGGCTTCCACCGAGCCGGGAAGCGCCGCCCGCGCCGCCGCTTTATGCGCGAGGCGCAGGTCCGTGAGCCGATCCAGTACGCCCAGTAACACGCCCAGCCGATCACAGGCCGGGCCGATCTGGAATGTACGCATCAGAGATGGATACAACGAAGCGACATCCGCCTTCACCACCTGCTCGGCCACGCCTTCCGCGAACAGGTAGACCGCGCCGCCTTCGTGCATGGTTTGCTCGCCCTGCCGGGAGACACGCTGACGGGGCAGCGCCGCTCCGGCGCGCAGATAGGCGCGCACCAGCACCGGCTCAAGGATGCCCATAGCCGGACCAGCCGAGGCCAGCCGTTCGTAGCGGCGCGGCGCCATGCTTGCCAGCGCGAAGGGCGCGCCCAACAAACGCTGCGACAGTCCATCCACCTCCGTCACATCATCCAATGCATAATGTTCCACCAGCGCCGGATCACGACGGTACGTCTCGAAGATAGCGCTCCCTTCCAGATAGACGCGATCCGGCGACGCAATGCCGAAATAGCGCGCGACGTCCTTGAGACGATAGCTGGGCAGGTCGCGCACCACGAAATCGTAGCGGCGCACGGCGTCCAACGTATCGATCAACTCGCGCCCGGCGACGGTGTAGCGGACGCGGCGGCGCGCCTCCGGCCCGATTGCCAACGTTTCCTCGCGTCGCTCCAACAGCTTCGGCCCGCCCTGCCGACCAAACAGCAGCGGCACACGCAGGCTGGCCGCGCGCTGTTCAAGAAAGGGCAGATCAAAGCCAAAAAGATTATGGTTCTCAATCACATCAGGATCGATCTGCTGGATCAACGTGCAGAGATTGGTAATCAGCTTCGCCTCGTCCTGTGGAGTGGGAGCAACCAGCGTGGTAGCAAAGCCGCGCGTATCGCGAATAGCGACCAGAAAGATACGCCCCCGGCGCGGATCAAGAGCCGTCGTTTCCAGGTCAAATTGCAGGCGATGCACATCATCGTAAGCCAGGCCACGAAAATAGACGCGCCCGCTCAGCATAAGGTATTGTTCAACAGGGCCAACGCGATAGTACTCGTCCTCTAGCTCATAGGAACTCGTGACACGACGGCCCAGACGCGAAGACGCGCCTTTCAGGATGGCCTGTTCCAGGACGCGCCCACTGCGAGCGGACAGCCAATAACGATAGGCATCCGCCGGGCCATCCAGTTCGCGATAATTGACGAGAGCAATATCCGCGCCAGAAGCGGAAGCCGGCACAAGGGAACTGCCCAGGTGCGCCACATCATCCAGTGAAGCCGCGAAAAGCCAGGGACGAAACTGCGCGTTTGTATGGGCCACGCGCCCATCTTCGCGCCGCCAGATCACGGCGCGGCCCTCGGAATTCGCCCAGACCGAGACGATGCCCGGCATGGCATCCCAGCCGAATAAATAGTCATCGGGAGTATATGAACTGGGGTCAGCCTGCGAATATTGCTGCAT
>DATLSW010000145.1:0-4937 GCA_035533955.1 Ktedonobacteraceae bacterium
CTGCTCCTCAACGTAGAGGCCGATTTCGCCCGTGGAGAACGCGGATGATGATGTATCTGAGACAGGCAAGCCGATGGGCTTGCCGTTGATCCAGAAACGGAAGATGTCGTGCTGCGCGTCAACGGAGATGATGTTATTGGCCCCGGGAGCGGTCAAAAGCGGCGTCGCCGGGCCGCCCGCCAGCACTTTCCAATGCTGATTGCCATCGTAACGCAAGAACTGGTATTGGCCGCCGCCCCAGGCCGCGACTTCAAAAAGGTAATAATGGGACTGATCGGCGGACGAGCGCAAGACGACGCCATAGAAATCCGCGCCGTCCTGCGATCCATGCACTTCGGCGGCGGTGATGGTGAGGCGAAAATCGCCATATTCGTGATCGGCAAAGAGCGCCAGGTCGGCGTACCGTGCCGATCTGTTGTCGATCTCATACTGTTGTCCGGCAAAGACAAAACCGGTCCCTATCGGCCAATCATCGTGCAGCGACAACTCATCTATCGCTGTATTGGTACTGGGGGACGAGGTGGCAAGCGAGGATGGCCCGGTTGTCCCGCGCGACAGATACGCCAGAATCGCGCCGATCACGAGTACCACCGTCAAGACCACAACCGCGGCCATGATGGCCCACGCGCGCAACTGGACGGAACGCCGCCGGGGAAGCAGAGGAACGATGCGCACCGAAGGCGCGGCAATATGCACTTTTTGCGGCGTCTTCCCGCTCGCTTTTTTCGAGGGTTCCCGCAAGACTGGCTTCTCGCTGGGATTGACGCGGCGCGACTGCGCGGAGAGCAGCACGGCATCGGCAAAGGCGCGGCTCAATTCGCCTGCTGATTGATAGCGATCCTGCGGAAGTTTCGCCAACGCTTTATACAGAACCGCGTCGAGGCTGGGCGCGATATCGACGCGCCACAGGCCCGGCGTCGGAGGCGGTTCGTGAACGTGCATCAAGGCGATCGTCACCGATGAATCGGCCTGGAAAGGCACATGGCCGACCAGCAGGTAGAACAGCGTTACGCCCAGCGAATAGAGATCAGAGCGGCCATCAAGCGGCTGCGCGAGCGCCTGCTCCGGTGAGATATAATCGGGCGTACCCAGCAGCGTTTCGGGCTGCCTTTCCCGCGCCGACGCTGGAGACATGTCGTTGGCGTCGTCGCCCTGGCGCGCCGCCGTCTGCCCCTGCTCGACAGCCAGTTCAGCAGCCACCACGCGAGCGATGCCAAAATCGGCCAGCAGAGCGTTGCCGTCGCCATCCAATAACACATTGGCAGGCTTGACATCGCAATGCACGAAGCCCTGCGCGTGGGCATAATCCAGCGCGGCGGCAATCTGCTCCAGGTAACGCTGCGCGTCGGTCAGGGAAAGCGGACCAAGCTGCTGCACAATGTCGCGCAGTGTGCCACCAGGCATATAGGGCATGATGATATACGGCAGGCCATCCTGCGAGCCATAGTCTATAATGGGCAGAATAGAGGGATGATGCAGTTTGCTGGCGGACTCGGCTTCGCGCAAGAAGCGCCGATAGAAGTCCCGCTGCGTCTCGATGTTGAGTGTCGCACGCGGGAGGAAAACTTTGATGGCGACGCGCTGCTCGCCCTGCCGCGGGCGCGCCAGGTAGACGGCGCTCGATCCGCCGTAACCTAACAAACGTTCGAGGACATAGCCATTGAGCGTCTTGCCAATGAGTTGCCATCCCCTGGACATTGACATGCGAGTGGCCCTCGCTTCCCCATTCTCTTCTTATGAACACAATCAAAGCCAGCGCCTGACATCTGCTGACACCCGGTGATATCGAAAACGCTATCTTGATTGTATCAGGGAGAAGAAACCAGTGTCAATGCTTTGTTCTCTGATGCACACTATTGATTGTGTTCGCAACTTCTTGCACTTCATCTCAATCGATTCTCAACCCGATCGCAATGAACCCACTCTTGTATTCTTCGCGAAGCTGAACCATAATCTATGTACACAGATGACGGTATAGAGGCTTGCAGCACCTATTTTCTCTCTACCTGCATCCCGGCATTTGTTCTTTTTAGAAAGGGAGGTTCTCTCTTGTCCGCATTCCTTCGCCGAAAAGAATTTATCGCATGTATTTTTTTGATCATCTGTCTGCTATGCCTGACAGAGATTTTTCATGGAAACAAGGCATCTGCTGCCCCGGCAACTGGTCCGATTATAACACTCGGCGTGACCTTCGGACCTCCTACTACCAATATAAAGGTCAAGGGGGGTGGATTTGGCGCAGAGGAAACAGTGATCCTGGATTTCGACACTTCCCAGATTGGCACGGCCTCGACCAATAACGCCGGGGCGTTTTCAACAAGGATTACTGTTCCAGCATCAGCCTTGCCCGGCAGGCATACCATTAAAGCCACTGGCAACGTCAGCCATCTCTTTGCTAAAACGTTCTTTCTTGTACGTACCAACTGGCCGATGTCCGGCTTCGATCCAGGTCAGGATCTCTTTAACCCCTACGAAAATGTCCTGAACACTAATAACGTCTCTAGCATGATCGAAGACTGGAATCAGCCCATCGGTGGTGATTCAAGCGCCTCGCCTATCGTCGCCAACGGCATTGTGTATGTCGGCTCCGATAAATTCTATGCCTTCAATGCGACAACGGGCAAAACGCTCTGGAGCTATCCTATACAAACGGGTGGTGACGCAGCAGTCGCTAATGACATTGTCTATGTTGGCGCTGATAAACTGTATGCGTTCCATGCCAAAACCGGCAAACTGCTGTGGTCAGCAACGGTCGGAGGCACTTTGGTATCTGCCCCTGTCGTCGTCAACAATGTTGTTTACACTGGCGGAGATGCCCAGACTCTCTACGCCTTCAATGCGGCCACCGGCGCGTTAGACTGGTCAGCAAAAACCGGAGGAAGCATGTATACTGCTCCGGCAGTAGCGAACGGGATAGTCTACGTTAGCGTGCAGAACGGCGTGTATGCCTACAACGCTTTGAATGGGAATTTGCTCTGGACGGCTATTCCCGGTGGAGATTTCAGCTCCTCTCCAGCCGTTTCACAGGGAATCGTCTATGTTATATCTCCACATGGCACGCTCTATGCGCTCAACGCGACCGCTGGCACAACTGTCTGGTCTGCCTCCATCCTTACCTCTTTCAGCAATACTCCCGCTGTTGCAGATGGCATCGTCTACGTCGCAACATTTAATTTTTACGCCTTCAATGCAGGAACAGGAGCTTTAATTTGGAGCCAAACGCTCAATGATCTCCCCAATGCTTCACCAACGATCGCGAACGGTATTCTCTACCTGGGCGAAGGCAACACATCTGTGACCTTTTTTGCATTCAATGCCGCGACGGGAGCGATGTTATGGTATAATGAACCCGATGTAGACGCTCCCTACTCCAATATGGTCATTGTCAACGGGATGGTGTATGTGAACGCATACACCATTACTGGCAACGAAGATTATCTCTACACTTACCACCTGCCCCCCAGTACGCTCTGATCTGAAACATTATAGTGATTCGGAATCACACCAGATACGAGATCGGCCCAATTTCTTTCCAGAAATTGGGCCGATCTCGTATCTGGATGATCCACGAACATGCTCCGTCAGTCCTACACGTCCAAAAATAGGTAGAACTACATATGCGTTTCTCGCGCTCTCCAGGTATACTATCGGGCAGGGAACGCTCAGGGGTGGGGGTTTCCTGGTGCGACAAGCTCTCATTTGCGCCCACCTGTCGCACATGTATTGTTATTACCTTGTGCGGCAGTCTAGCGCCCATGTGCCGCACGAGGCAATAACATTATTTTCCCGCAGCGATCTCGTGGCGCAGGCGTTTGATGCGCTGGCGGTAGGCATCCTCCGGTTGCAGATAGCCTAGCTTCGGCTTATCACCCATATTGACATGCCACTTGCGAAAAGCTAGCCCGATCTCTGTTTGATAGAGCGCCTTGACACGCAGCCATTGCTTGATGCCCTGCCCGCGCAAGACGCGCCGCTCGATCTTTGTGCGCTGGAACGAATTCTGTAACAGAGCATACTCGTCCACCTTGACGATGCCGTTGCTGACTTCCACCGCCAAAAACTCGCGTATGACTGCTGCTTCGTGGGCCAGCGCCTTGATCAGAATATAGAGGAGGAACATCTGCGCCAGGAAGGGCGGGATGTAATCTCCAATCAGGGCAATCAATGACAGGAGAGCGACGTTACTATTGCCTGATGACGCGCTCAAAGCGGCGCTGGCCTGAAACGTCACGAAGTCGAAGAAGGTGTGCAGCCCGACCGCTAGCACATAACCGAGGAGAGGAACAGCGATCTGTCGCCAGCGTTTGCGCGTGTGGCGCACATAGCCGAGCGCCGCGCCGAAGCAGGCAGTAAAAGTCGAGTGGCCGAGCCAGCCCAGCACGATACGGTAGACGATCAAAAAGACCGGGAATTGTCTGAAGTCGATGGCGAAATAGCGGAAGTTCTCGATCATGGCAAAGCCCGCGCCGATCAACGCGCCATAGACAATGCCGTCCGTCACGTTATCGAACTCATCGCGCAAGACGAAGAACAGCAACAGCAGGCCCAGTCCTTTGATCGTCTCTTCCGTGATCCCAGCGTTTAGCCCCTCGAACATTGAACGTATGACATCGCTCACGCCTGGCCCCAGGATATTTTGCAGGGCCGTATCGATATTCTGCTCGATGAACAGCGCGGGCGGAATGGCAATCACCGCGCCCCAGAGAAAGGCCGCCAGCCGCAAAAACCACGGTTCGCGCTCAAAGCGATCCATGAAATTGACTAGCAAAAGGATGCAGATGGTTGGGATGGCCGGGATGATGATCGCCGCCAGGAAGTTGGACGTGCCATAGGAAGCAAGCGCATTGAGACCGAGCAAGCCGTTGAGAATGAGCGTGATCAACGTGCTGATAATGAGGATCGAGATACCAATGCCGGCAATCAGCCAGCGCGTGCGC
>DATLSW010000146.1:0-20885 GCA_035533955.1 Ktedonobacteraceae bacterium
CCGTCTCGGCCAATGACATCTGGGCTGTCGGCTATTTTGCCACGAATTCAGTAAGTGAACCGCTATTGAACACTGGAACGGCTCTTCCTGGAGCATCGCCGCCAGCCCAAACTCTACCATAGAGGGCATCGCTCTAAACGCGGTAGCCGCGCGTTCCGCCGCTGATGTCTGGGTCATCGGCGCGACCGAGGGTTCGCAGCCGCAAACCCTGATCGAACATTGGGACGGCCATTCCTGGAAGACAGTGAACAGTCCCAACGTCGGCACGAACGGCCCCGATGCCCCCACGATCAACAATAACCTGAACAGTATCGCGGCCGTGCCATCTTCTCATGGTATCTGGGCCGTGGGGGATGCCGAGAATACCAACGTTACCGCCTCGCCGCCCGCGACGCCAACACAGTTCTCACCGGTGACTTCTCAGACGATTATCGAGTCATATGGCATGTGAAGACAGCATGATCCACTGCGGCAGCGCGTCCACCAGCCGTCTCATGACGATGGTCGTGCCTTCGACGAACAGATCATAGTTGCCGTATGCCTCGCCGTGATCGCTGCCGACGAGATCGGAGACGCCGCGCAGGATCAGGCAGTGCGTCTGGTTGCGCGCCGCCACCCAGGCTAGCGCGCCCGACTCCCAGTCTCCGGCTACCGCGTTATAGCGAGATTGCAGGTGAGCAATTTCATCGACAACCAGGTCGCGGTCGGCGGAGACGAGCAGGGCGCGCTGAACAGCGTGCGGATAGCTTTCGCCGAGCCACGTCAGATCGATATCGGTCGCGTAGTGGGCGATAGCGGCCTCGCCGTCGCTCATCTGCTCGATGATGTCGTAGACAAGCGTGCGCTCGACCAGAATGATCGTTCCCTTCTCGATCTGGCCCGCGAAGCCGCCGCACGTACCGAGATTGATCAGCAGCGACGGCGACCAGCGATCAATCACATATTGGGCCGAGGCGGCGGCGGCGATCTTGCCCCAGCCGCCATGAAGATAGATCACCGGCGCGTCAGTGCTTCTTATAGCCAGAGAAACGATAAACCATTCGCCGTAAGGCGAGGTCTGAGGTTCGTGATCAGGATACAGCGAGCGGATCACTTTCCAATCCGCATTAGCGGAGATGATCACGACGCTCCTGGGCTGCGCGGATGCTGTTTCTTTTTCAGCCATGCACCATCACGATTTTCCCGACGGTTTCGCCTGCTGCCAGCAGGCGGTGCGCTTCCGCGGCCTGCTCGACTGGAAACGTGCGCGCGATCACGGGTTTGATCTGTCCCTTCGCGATAAGTTGCAGAATGTGGTGTTCGTTGGCGGCGCTGGTGTGACGTATGCCGCCGCCGCTGATCGTGACTTGTTTCAGACGCCATGATTGGGTATCCACTTCGGCCTTCTGGCCGCCGAGATTGCCGATCAGGATGATGCGTCCATTCGGCGCGCACGCTTCAATGCTCGTCCCAAGTGTCGTGCCGACCAGTTCGAACACCAGGTCAACGCCGCCAACTTCTTGCAGCGCCTTGCCGACATCCTGTGTGCGATGATTGATCACCATATCCGCGCCCAGTTCACGCATCTTTGCCGCTTTCGTCTCGTTGCTCGCCGTTGTAGCAACCCAGGCTCCGGCATGTTTGGCAAACTGGATCGCCAGCGAACCCACGCCGCTCGATCCGGACCAGATCAGCACGCGCTCGCCTGCTTTGAGATGTCCCAGGTCAAACAACGTCGCCCATGCCGTTGAAGAGGCCAGACCCGCAGCGACTGCTTGCTCAAACGACACACCGTCGGGGATTCGCACGAGATCGGCGGCTGGCGCGGCGATCAGGCTGGCATAGCCGCCGCCGCCTTTCGCGGCTGCCGCGCGCGTCGTCAGCACGCGCGCTCCCTCGTGGAAACCGTGTCTCGTGTGTACTACCACGCCCGCCGCCTCCAGGCCCGGCGTAAACGGCAATGGGCCTTTGTAGCGGCTGCCGTCGCGCTGGAACAGGTCGAGCCGGTTGACTGTGGTCGCTTTGACCGCGATCAGCACGTCATCAGGGCCGGGAACAGGATCGGGTGCTTCTCGCACCTGTAATACTTCGGGTCCGCCAAATTCGGCAAATTGTACTGCTTTCATAACAGTAATATCACCTTTTCTATGTGCTATGTTGTGGGAAAGAACGCTATCGCTTTTCCTATTGTATACACATTAGATGGCAATTTGCCAGTTCAGGCGGATTGCGCTCCTACGCGGCGGTTCCCGCTATTGTGCCGCTCACGCTCTGATCCTCACGAATGCGCAGGTCGATTTGCACATTGAGCTTCTGGGTGCTTTTGGCGGGGCTGGTGAGAAGGGCAGTCATTTGCAAATCCCGATTATCTGTCAGCGTAGTATACGGTCCCGTGTAGAGCGTCTGGCCGGAAGTTGATGCAAGCGTGATCTGCGACGATGTGACGTTAATGCTGTTGCCCGAATCTTCACCGCCACCGACAACCTGGCCGTGCAGGACGATTAGCACAGTTCCGGTTGTCTGCGTGCCATTGCTGGCTGCCAAATTCATCTGAAGCGTTACATTGCCGTTGGCGTCAGGACCGCTCTGGTTAAGTGTTCCTTGCACAGAGTCGGTGAAGGAAGGCGCGAACGCGTTTGTGTTGGGCGACTGAGCATTTGAAAGCGATTGCGCGGCCAGCGCCGCCGGGGAGCCGCCGGAGCCGTTTCCGTTGTTGGCGAGGATGTTCCAACCGGGTTGCAAAGGGCCAAGCACCGTCAGCGCCGAGCCTGCCAGGATGACAAGTACAACGATCACAGCCCATACTGGATGGGAGCGGCTTTGCGAATTCGCCGGTTCGATCAATCGTCCCCAGAGCAGCGTGCCGACAACGAGAATGCTGACCAGGTAGATGCCCGCGCCCCACCAGGTGCGTGTATCGCTGCCCGTCGCGATACCGTGGATGGTGACTAGAAAGAAGGTGAGCAGCGTCAATACGTGCAGTCGTCGCCACCACTTGTAGCCGATCCAGCGGCGTAGCCAGGTGCTGAGGCCAATGGCAAGGCCGAGGTACAGCCCAACGATGCCAAAGGCCATCCACAATGGGCGGTAATGGCTCACAAAGGGAATGAAGACCTCGTTCAAGCCGAAGCGTGTAAAAGGATCGAGCCACACGGCCAATACATGAATGCTCGTGAAGATGAGTGCCAGCAATGTTAGAAAATTGTGCAGTTCGCTATTGATCAGGCGCGGCCAGCGTCCCGATTGCCAGTGCATGGTCAGCGCCAGCCCCCAGGCCACGGACAGCATTAACAGGATGTATGCCGTAAACCCACCGGTCCGTGCCACATCCCAGGTGACGGTTTCCCATAAGCTCATAGATATCTATCTCTTTCCTCGTTCTTGTTCGATTTCCCGCATTATCCGCGTGGGCCAGGAACCTGCCGTTGTCCAACTGCCGTCTTCTCGTACCAACAAACCTGCCAAGCCATAGCGCTCAATACATTCCCTGCCAGCCTCTGCCCCTGCCAGAAAAGCGACTTTCGCCCCAACTTCTGCCTGTTCGCAGCGCGCGGCGGCGACCGTGACCGACCACAATCCGCTCCGGGCCGATTCGCCGGTGCGCGGATCGATCAGGTGATGCCTCATTTGCGTACCTTGCTGCCAGCGTCGGCGAGATATGCCAGAAGTTGCCAGCGCGCCGTATTGGAATGGAATAACCCACGTCGTCTCTTTTCCTTCTACCGCGATCGGCCAGTGATCGCATCCTGGTGGCGTACCCATTGCCGCCAGATCGCCGCCCGCGTTGACCAGCCCCGTCGTGATTTCGAGCGTGCGAAGGTAGTCAAGCGCCGCGTCAACTGCCATACCCTTCGCGATGCCGCCAAAATCGAGGCCAGTTCCTGGCGGCAGCGTCACCTCCCGCGTTTCCTGGTTGACGCGGATGAAGCGCCATGTTCCGCCAGGAATGGCGCTCTGTTCCGCCGCGGACTGCCGGGCTGGCATATCATCGAATGTCCGATCATAGCCCATGTCAATAAGTTGAGAGAGTAATGTCGGATCGTACAGTCCATTCGTGGCGCGCGCCGCCGCCAGCGCTGTTTCCAGCACGCTGAAGAGCAGCGGGCCGACGTGTACTGGGATGCCCGCGTTCCCGTTGAGGTACGACAACTCGCTGTCAGGTAGAAAGCGGCTTAATAGCTCTTCCCACCTGCTAAACAGCGCGCGCACGACATTTCCTCCACGTTGGGCCTCTCGCTCAAGGAACAGCGCCGAGATGATCGTTCCCATCGCTCGAAATTGCTCGCAACGCATGCCCTTTGGGGGTTCAACCAGATCAGGAGGTTCTGGAAGTGGTGACGGGAGCCTGTGATGAACTGCCGGATCCAAACTGGTTTCCTCCTTGCGGTTGTTGGAAAAAACCGCCATTTTGCGAAGATGATGCAGGCGCGGTCTGCTGCGTCGCAGAATTGGTTGCTTGAGACGTGATGCCAGTAACATGTCCCACCGCCAGCGCGCCGATAACGCCGAAAGCCATCACCGATGCAACAACAATCCATCGCTTGAGCTTTTGCACCAGCGACAGCGCCTCAGCTTTGGGCATACGCTTCTCGGCAGGGGGGGATTGTCGAGGTCGAGGCGCTGGTGGCGTGGGTGGTCTGATTTGCTGGCTCGGCGCAGGAGCGGGCGTTGAGTAACGCATATCAGCGGGCGCCTGGATATTCTGAGGAAAGGGTCGCTGGGGCAGTGGATATTGCGTAAAGTAATCGTCATTGCCAGTATAACTCATTGTGGTAGTTTCCCTCCATAATAGAGTCGATTGTGTTTCAACAGAATACTTGTTAGTAGCTTATTCGCTTTTGTACAGCGTAACATGGTTTTTGCAAAAAAGCATAAGAAAATTGTAAAAAGTTTGAAAAGTTATAATGTCAGCATCTTTTCCGCCAACGCTAGCACTTCGTTTGCGTCTCCCAGCAGCGCCAGATCGGCGCGGGCCAGCAGAGGCGCGCCGCGGTCTGGGTTGATGGCGATCACCGTCTGGGCCTCGCTCATCCCGCTGGTATGCTGCGCGGCCCCGGAGATGCCGCAGGCAATGTAGAGTTTAGGATGCACGGTTTTGCCTGTCGCGCCGATCTGCCGCTCGTGTTTGACCCATCCTTTGTCCGTGGCAACGCGCGTCGCTCCTACTGCCGCGCCAAGCAGGCGCGCGAATGCGGCCACCTGCGTGAAGCCCGCGCGACCGATGCCGCGCCCGCCCGCCACAATTTTCTCCGCCGCTTCTAATTCGATCTCCTCCGGCTTCGGCGCGCGCAGGGCGACACGCCTGATGTGTTCTTCTCCGCTTCCCTCCATGATATCTGGAGTGAAATGAGTGATTGCCGCTGTTCCCACAGTAAGCAACTTTCCCGGCGCGCCGCGTATCCCCGGCGCGAGTGTTACAAGTGCCGGTCGCCCGTGCAGCGCTGTGTGTGTCTGGACGTAGGCTCGCCCTTCATACATAGTGCGCAGCGCGAAAAGCGCGTCGTTATGCAGATCAATTCCCAGGCAACCGGGCAGGAATGGCAGCACAAGACGCGCGGCCAGCCGCGGCATCCAGTCGCGCCCGTTGGCCGTCGCGCTGGCAGCGATTAGCAATGGCGGATCATGACGCTGTATCAGCCACGCTAGCGCACTCACATAGGCGTTTGTGATGTAATGATCGAGCAGCGGATGTTCAATGCAATACACTTCCCGCACGCCGTAACCTGCCAGCACGGCAATTTCCGGCAAAAGCGTATCCGGCGTAGCCAGTAGCAGCGCACAAAGCGTTGTAGACAAAACCTGTCGTCGCGCAAGTTCATGTAGTGCGGCAAGCAATTCGCCGCTCTCTTCTGCCAGCGCGCCTTCAGCATGTTCGAGAACAGCCCAGATCTCAGGCATGGGTCGCTCCTTTTCCCGTTGTCCTGATGTAGCATATCACAAAATTTCCCTCTTGTAATTAGAACAAATGTTTGATATAATGACGGTGCGTGAACGGATTTTGTAATGCAACAGCGTTGTAGAAGCGACAACATTAGATCAGATGAGTGACCACCATGAATATAACGACAGCATTCTCAGTAATTCCCATTCCAGTAGCTGATCAGGATGAGGCATTACGTTTTTATACCGAGAAGCTCGGCTTTGAGAAACGTGCCGACGTGACCTTTGGGCCGGGACTGCGTTTGCTCACCGTCTCGCCGCGCGACCAGTTGCGGCCCGTCATTGCCCTGGCGAGATCCGACACCTTTCCCGCCAGCCAGCAGCGGAGCCATGAGCCTGATAATCTCTGGGTAATCGGTACGGAGGATTGTTATCGCGTCTATGAAATCTTGCTGGAGCGAGGCGTCAGCTTTGTGAGTCCGCCGGCGCGGCATATTTACGGCATCGAAGCCATTTTTAGCGATCCCTACGGCAATAGATTTTTGTTGCTGGAACAATTCCCCAGGGCTTTTTCCGTCTGCCGGAGAGATAATGCCGCGTGACAATGTGGTGGCGCAATTTCGGCTCAGGGCGCGATACATCGGCCCCTACGGGCGCGATGAATTGTGCCGTCACATCAGCTAGCAAGCGGCGAAAGATCGTTCCCTCTTCTCTAACCAGTAAACGAAATCTTCTGGCGGCAGCGGGCGCGAGAGGAAGTAGCCTTGCGTGATGTCACAGCCAAGCGCGTCCAGTAGTTCCATCGTGTTTGCGTCCTCGACTCCTTCCGCGACGACCTGTAGACCAAGACTGTGAGCCAGCGTGATCGTCGAACTGACAATGGCTTCATCCGCTGGCGTATCGATGATGTGCTGGATAAATGAGCGGTCAATTTTCAACTCGTCAATCGGTAGACGCTTGATGTAGGTCAGAGATGAATAACCTGTCCCGAAATCATCAAGCGAGCAATTGATACCGAGAGTTGCGAGCCGTTTGAGAACGCTGATCGTCAGGTCCGGGTCGGACATGGCTGCGCTCTCAGTAACTTCCATGCGTATGCGATAGGTCGGCACGTTATACTGAGCAAACATGGCGGCGATTTTAGCGGGAAATGTAGGATCGTGCAAGTCCCACATGGACAGGTTGACGGCGATCTCCAGTTCAATCCCGCTGGCTTGCCAGTCCTTGTATTGCCGCATCGCCCTTTCGACCGTCCACATCGTCAGCGCCGTGATGAAGCCGGATTGCTCGGCCAGGGGAATGAAACGATCGGGGAAAATGAGGCCGTGCGCGGGATGCTGCCAGCGAATTAATGCTTCCACGCATTGGATGACACCCGTTCTCGTCTGAGCCTTTGGTTGGTAATAGAGCGTAAATTCATTCGCGAGAACAGCGTGGCGCAGATCGCTGATCAATTCAAGTCGTTGAGCAGTATTTTGATCATGCTCGCTTTCATAAAAGGCGAATTGTCGGTGGGTGCGTTTCGCCGCGAACATCGCAACGTCAGCTTTGCGCAAAAGCGTGATCGGATCATTTCCATGATCGGGATACAGACTGATCCCCATGCTCGCGTCGATTTGCAGCGTGTGGTTTTCGATAGTGAAAGGCTCTTCCAACATCGTTTTGAGGGCAGAGAGCGTTTCGGCGATGGTTTCAAGGTTGTCTATGGGGAGTACAATGGCGAATTCATCTCCGCTCAGACGCGCAATTGTGCCAGGGTCGCTGACTGCTTGACGCAGGCGGCAGGCGACATCCGAGAGAAGCCGATCCCCTTTAATATAGCCGAAAGTATCGTTAATGTCCCTGAAACGATTGATATCGAGAACGATCAAGCCCAACTTCTGCTTTGCCTTTGCAGCCTTCTTAATGAAATCGCCCAGTATTTCCAGGAGTAAGGTACGATTGGGTAGATCCGTCAGGTTGTCATGCAGCAGTTGGTAGCGCAGTTGTTCTTGCACCAGCGCGCGCTCCGAGGTGTCGCGCGCGTTGGTGATCAGGCCGCGGATATCAGGGTCTTCAAGGCAGTTGCGCCCGATGACCTCGATTGTCACCCAGGAGCCATTGGCGTGGCGCAGGCGGCACTCAACCGTCACAATATTTTCGGCTGATTCAAAGGCCGCGGCCCAGGCAATATGGACCTGTTTTTTATCGGCGGGGTGAATGAAATTAAAAATATTCTTGCCGATCAAGTCTTGCGGCGCATAGCCTACAATGCGTTCGTGTGATGGGCTGACGTAAGTGAATACTCCGTTCGCGTCGGTGATGTGGATGAGATCGGTGGCCTCTTCGATCACGGCGCGAAATTTGTGTTCGCTGGCCGTAAGCGCCATCTCGGCCATCACGCGCCCGGTGATATCAGTAGCGACGCCGATCACCCCTGATACGGAGCCATCACTATCAAGCAAAGGCATATAATGCGATTCAAAAAAGAGATCGCCGATTTGATTGATTGTTGTTACGGTATGTCCATCAAGCACTTGCAGAAATTTGCTCAGGATGTTCGTTGTATTCTTGTGAAAGTCGAAGAAAGACGTTCCTACCAGTTCTCCCGGACGTAATCCCAATACTTGCATTCCCTTTCCCTCGGCCATAGTAAAAATTCCAGCATGATCGAGCGTAAAGATAATGATGGGCGCGTTCTCGACAACGGTCCGTAAGAGTCGGTCTGAACTTGTTCTATCGGGTCTGTCAGTAGGGGCGTGGGCTTGCCCCGCCCGTTCAGCTTGCCCCGCCCGTTCAGCTTGCCCCGCCCGTTGTTTGATGGTAGCGCGTTCACGCGGGCGGGGCAAGCCCACGCTCCTACTGAGTGGCGCTTGCCCGTGGTCTGTTCCATTGAGGATGAGAGTATCTTGATCCTCTTTATCAGGGAGAGTGAGTCCCTGTAACGGCTGCGAGAGGCTCTCTTCTACTTGTTTCATTACGCCATCACCGTACATGCTTTTAATCAAACAGACGGAAATATCTCCGTCTGTTTCTGTTATCGGCACAAGAGTGGGTGAGCTTAATATTTTCTCCAGTGCAAATGTCTGAGTGAGTGGATATATCAACTATGGTGGCCCCGTGTGGCGGCGCACTTGATCGCGCCAGTCTCGCGCTCTGAGCCGATTCTGGCGCAATCAAGTGCGCCGCCACATGGAACCTCTACGGTATGGACTTGAAAGTGTGGCGGCACTTGCGTCTCTTATAGTGAAGGTGATCCTGAAAGGAGCAGCAGTCCATGTACACCATTCGTTTCGATGCTTTTTGTCCGGGTGGATTTGCGGAAATCTTGCCCGACGATCTGGAAAGCGCCGCTTGCGCAGTAGAAGAGCATGTCGCTCTCGCGCTGCTGGAGTTGTTTAGCGCTGTCCATATCGTAGACGTTGAGATTTCCTGCACGTCAGATTCAATGGAAGTTGAACTGATGAGCGTCAATCTTCAGCCACCGGTGGCATAAGGCAAAGCGGGGAAGTCATTGATGCCGCGGTACGCGGGGTAAACAGCCGGGTTTATCAATAATGGCGTGGCATCAATGCGCTAACCCCGGTGGGGGCGGCGATCATTCGCGCTGATCCCCTGCCTGGAGACGTTCATTCATGATTACTGCATATTCAGCGCGCGCGCGGCCCGTTCGCCATCCAGAATCGCGTGTTCCACGCGGCGCGGCGCCACGCAATCGCCCACGCGGTACAATTGCCGCACGTTTCCTATAAGTTGCTGATACAGTTCAGCGCAAGCTTGTTGCGGCGACACTATCACCGCCAGCGCCAGTTCCTCCAATTGGCGCGCCTGCCCCGTGTAGTTGTTGATGATCGTCGCGCTGTTTGCTCCCAGACTCGCCAGAAAATGATTGGCCGTCAGCTTTACACCCCTTGCCAGAACGCGCCGGTGCCATAGCTCCAGGTCGAGCGTGATGCCCAGGTCGCCACCGACATAGAATTGCGGCGTCACCACTTCCACGAGACAGCCGCGCTCGGCCAGTAGTTCCGTTACGCTGGCGGCTTGTTGGAAGCCAATCTCGTCGAAGATCAGCACACGTTCCCCGGCCTGCGCGCTTTTCTCGTCCTGTAATACCTGCCAAGCGGTGGCAACATGGGGTAAGTTCGCGCCGGGAAGCGGCGGCAGCGTGGGGCGCGATCCCGTCGCGATGATCACCGCGTCGGGACGCTCCTGCTCGATCAGCGAGGCTGTCACCTCGATGCCTGTGCGCGTATCGACGCCCGTTTCGATCAGTTCGCGCTGTAAATTGCGCGCCGCGTCACCAAACTCGACACGGCCCGGTATGCGCGTGATTAGATTGATTTGGCCGCCCAGTTCGTGCTGCTGCTCATAAAGTGTGACGTGATAACCGCGCTGCGCTGCCACTTTGGCTGCCTGCATTCCGCCCGGCCCGCCGCCCACCACGATCAGCGTTGGCCTGCGTGTGATCTTGCGCGGTGCGCTCGGCGTGGGGAACCGCTGTTCATTACCTGTCGCCGGCGTCTGGATACAGCCCAGGCTCAGGTTCAGTCCCATGCGTCCGATGCAGTACTGGTTGCATGAGATGCACAGCCGGATGGCTTCTGTGCGTCCTTCGCGAGCCTTGCGCGTAAACTCCGG
Source organism: Ktedonobacteraceae bacterium (assembly GCA_035533955.1). Taxonomy (GTDB): domain Bacteria; phylum Chloroflexota; class Ktedonobacteria; order Ktedonobacterales; family Ktedonobacteraceae; genus CADDZH01. The sequence continues at coordinate 10,477 of DATLSW010000146.1, forward strand.
ATCGCAGATCTGCCCGCGCACCACATCCACCATGTCCGCCAGTCCTTCACGCAGGATACGTTCAGCCTGCACCGGGTCTTTGATGCGTCCCGTGCAGAACACGGGCAGGTTGACCGCCTCGCGAATTTTGGCCGAGACGAACAATTGATAGCCCGGCGGCGTGTGCATCGAGCCTTCGACCATGTACAGGTTGTGAAACTCGCCGATGCTGGTATTGATGTAGTCAAGGAGACCGGTTGCGGCGAGGCGGCGCGCGATCTCGACCACGTCGTCCAGCATCAGACCTTCCGGGATCAGTTCGTCGCCGCACAGCCGGATGCCCAATGTGAAGTCGCGCCCAATCTCGGCGCGAATGGCGCGGATCACCTCCAGGGCGAAGCGCATCCGCTGGTCGAGTGTGCCTCCGTAAGCATCGTTGCGACGATTGTAGTAGGGCGAGAAGAACTGGCGCATCAACGAGCTATGCGAGGATTGTAGTTCCGCGCCATCAAAGCCGCCATCGCGTACATGGCGCGCCACCAGCGCGTAGTGCTGCACGATCTCGGCGATCTCTTCCGGCTCAATCTCTTTGCACATCTCGCGGTGAATCGGGTCAACCATGGGCGATGGCCCAAGTACCGGACGGCGCGAATAGATGCTGCTGCCCTGCATCCCATTATGGTTGATCTGGGCGAAGATGCGCGTTCCGTGTTCGTGGATCGCGCGCGTCAAGCGGCGATAGTGCGGAATAACGCGCGGATCGAAGCCATGAATGAGCGGTTGATAGGCCCAATCGCTGGGGTGTACCGATTGCTCTTCGGTGATGATCAGTCCGCAGCCGCCCCTGGCGCGCGCGGCATAATACGCGGTCAGGCGCGGCCCTGGCATATTGTCTTCGGCCAGGTTCGTCAAATGCGCCGCGAAGACGACGCGATTGGGCATAATCGTTTGCCCGACGCGCAGTGGCGTGAAGAGAAACTGGTACTGTCCTGCCATAATTTGTTCACCTACACCGTTTCGCCGATATGTCTGCCTTCGGCGATGGCATGTTCAATGCGGCGCGGCGCGACGCAATCACCCGCGCGGAACAGGCGCGGCACATGGCCTTTCAGCGCGTAGTAGAGATCCTGCGCCGGGCGATCATACGTTCCCAGCACGACCGTGTCAGCGGAGATGGCGCGTTCACCCGCCGCGAAGCGATCCCTGACGATCACCTGTCCCGGCTCGATACGCACGACCGTTGTGCGCGGCGTCATAATCAGTCCCAGGGCCATCGTGCGCTGCATCCAGGGAACGATATCGTGTGTGGCGACAAGATCGCGGCCCACATAAAAATCTTCCGTGACCACCTCAACCGTGTGGCCCCTCGTCGCTAGCAGTTCGGCCACGGACATTACGCCGTGCGAGGCCGTTTCGTCGATGATGACGACGCGTTGCCCGTTGACCGGCTCGCCTCTCAGAATGCGCCTTACATCCAATACCTGTGCTTCCTCGTATCCACTAATGGGCAGCAGACCGTGTCTGGAAGACGCACCCGTGGCGACCAGCACGGCATCGGGGAGCTGCCCCCTGACCATCTCTGCCGTAACCGCCCTGCCCAGGCGGATCTCGACTCCCAACTGTTCGATTTGCGTCTGCAAATAGTCGATAATGGCGAGCAGTTCGCCGCGTCCGCTGCCGCGCGCCGCCAGCCTGACCGCGCCACCGAGTGCCTGCTCGCGCTCGTGCAATACGACCCGCCAGCCGCGTCGCGCCGCTGTACGCGCTGCCTCCAGGCCCGCTGGCCCGCCGCCGACAATGAGCAGCGTGCGCGTTTGCTCTGGCCGGGTCTGCCCGTCCAGCATGGTTGATTGCGCGTGCAGCACGTCGGGATTGACGGCGCAGCCCAGCGCGACGTTCATCACGGTGCGTACCTGGCAGCCCTGGTTACAGGCGATACAGGGTCGCGCTTCTTTGGCCTGTCCCTCTTTTGAAAGTTTTGGTAGCTGAGGGTCGGCAATCAGGGTGCGGATCATCTCCACGCCGTTGGCCTGCCCCTCCGACAGGGTGACCTCGGCTTGCCGCGCCGTCATGATGCGCCCGGCTGCAAAGACAGGGATATTGATGGCCGCTTTGACCGCACCCGCCAGGTGCGCCGCGTAGCCGGGGAGCGTGTGCATCGAGGCGTGGAAAGGGAACAGGTGCGTGCTGTAGATGCTGCCCATCGTTACTGTGAGGTAATGGATGCGCCCCGTCGCGGCCAGCAAGCGCGCTATCTCCACGCCCTGTTCGGGAGTGATGCCGCCCCAGGGAGCCAGTTCGTCCGCGCAGAAACGCAGGCCGAGAACGCGATCCGCGCCGAGCGCGGTGGCGACGGCCTCGATGGTTTCCTGGATGAAGCGCAGGCGGTTTTCCAGCGCGCCACCGTAGTGATCGCCGCGCTGATTGGTGAGCGGCGAGAGAAACTGGCGCAGCAGCGAGCGATCCGCGATCTGTAATTCCACGCCGTCGGCCTTGCCCTGTCGCGCATGCCCTGCCGTCAGAGCGAAACCGTCGATCACGGCGCGGATATCGGCCAGTTCCATTGCCTTCGGCACTTCGCGCGTCGCCACATCCGGCACGGCTGATGGCGCCCATACTTCATGCTGGTGAAGATCGCTCACCGATTGCTGCCCGTTGTGATTCAGTTGCACGATTGCCAGCGCGCCATGATCGTGAACGCGCCGCGCCACACTTGCAATAGCAGAGGGCGTTTCAGGCTGAAAGCCGAGCAGGGCGTTCGCGTAGGGAAAATCCGAGGCGTGGACGATATGTTCTTCCAGCACGATCATACCCGCGCCGCCCTGCGCCCGCGCCGCGTAGTAATCGGCGTGCTGCTCGCTCAGCAGGTTGCGCCGCGCGAAATTGGTGGTGTGGCTGCCGAAGATGATACGGTTAGGGGCTTCTCGCGGCCCAATTTGTATGGGAGTAAATAACATATCATCCATAGACTATGTGTGGCGCTGCACTCCTTCTCCAATAATTAACTCAAACCCATCAATGATGGGTAAAGGCTGATGTAGGGAAATTCCAAGCATGATCCAACCTTCCAGAATGTCCCCTAACTCATCCCGACACTTCTCAAGAGTATCAGCATTGGCCCAGACGCCATCAAAGCCGGGAATTTCTCCATAGAAGGTTCCATCATCCGGCAATATTTCGTAATGTGCTTTCTTCATCGCCGCGCGAATGTAAGTTGTGAGCATCTACCTTCTCGATCGCGCCAGGAACAGTCCGACGATGCCGATGATGATCAGGATAACGCCGACTGCTATCGCAACAGGTCCGCGCGCGGGGTGATAGCCGAGGGCGATGTTGGCTTCCCAGAGGACGCCCAGAATCCCTATGATGATGCCGATAACGATAGCACCGTAGTAGATTGCGCGATTGCCCATGATGAACCCCCTTGTTAAGAAGAAAAAGGACGATAGTTGTGGGAACGATGATCACGCCCAGCGCACCAGCCCCATCTCGTGCTTGTTAGAGAGCGCGGGATGGCTCGGTAAGACACGCACGCCGTAGCCGATGCTGCCGCTCGCCGCTGGTTGCAGGCGCAACTCGTAGCGCAGCGAGCCGTCGAGTTCTTTTTTGATGTACGTCATCGGTAGTGCCATTTGAGGCATTACCACGTCGTCGCTGGCCTCGCCGTAGACCAACTCGACGCACACGTCATCAGGCGTCAGCACGCCCGCGCGTACCCATGCTCGCACGTCGATGCCCTCGCCCAGGCTCAGTTGCCCTTCGCGCTTTCCCTCAATATAGAGTTCCATGCCCGCCCAGTTTTGCATGATACGTACCTTCCATGCCGCCAGTACGCGCGCGCGCTCGTAATTGCGCTGCTCGATCTGCTGCCCGTTATGAATGGCGGGAACATAAAACGACGTCGTATATTCCTTGACCATGCGTTTCATGCTAAAGGCTGGCGCGCAGGTGCGGATAGCCTCTTTCATCAATGCGACCCAGGTGTGCGGGATACCGTCAGCGTCTCGATCATAGTATGCTGGAATGATCTCTTCTTCGAGCAAACGATACAGCGAGAGGCTGTCGGCTTCGGCCTGCACATTCTCATCGATATATTCGCGGTCTTCGCCGATGGCCCAGCCGTTTTTGCCGTTGTAGCCCTCGTCCCACCAGCCGTCCAGAATGCTGCAATTGGGCTGGCCGTTGAGGGACGCTTTTTGCCCGCTCGTCCCGCTTGCCTCGTGCGGGCGAATCGGATTATTGAGCCAGAGATCCGTACCGCCCACCAGGAAGCGTGCCATATCGATGTCATAGTTTTCCAGGAAGATGACCTTACCTCGAAAAGCGTCGCTGCGCGCGATGCGATAGACGCGCTCGATCAGCGCTTTCCCCGGCTCGTCGGCGGGATGCGCTTTGCCGGCGAAGATGATGCTGAAAGGCCGCGCGGCGTCGCTCATCAGGCGATGCAGGCGGTCGATGTCGCGGAAAATGAGCGTCGCGCGTTTATAAGTGGCGAAACGTCGCGCGAAGCCGATGATCAATGTATTGGCATCCAGCATCCGCTCGACTTCCGTCACTTGCAGCGCGCCCTCGCCCAGGCGCAAGTAATGCTGTTGCAAATGGCGGCGCGCGTAGTCGATCAGCGACCGCTTGCTGTGCAGGTGCGCCTCCCAGATGGCCTCGTCGGGAATATCCGTCACGCGATCCCACAGCGCTTGCTCGTCGCCGTGTTCTTGCCAGTCTTCGCGCAGGGAGCGTTTGAACAGCGTATTCATCTCTGGCGCTATCCACGACGGCGCGTGAATCCCGTTGGTGATGGAGCCGATAGGTACTTCATCCTCGTCTATGCCCGGCCAGAGGAACTGCCACATTTTTCGTGAGACCGCGCCGTGCAACTTGCTCACGCCATTGTGCTGTCCCGTCAGCTTCATGGCGAGAACGGTCATGCCAAAAGTCGGTCCCCAGCCATGATCCTCGTGGGCAATCTCCAAAAACTGGTCGCGGTTCAGCTTGAGTTGCCCCCAAAACGCGCCGAAGTATTTATCGATCAGCTCGTAGCTAAAGGTATCATTGCCAGCCGGAACAGGTGTATGTGTGGTAAAGAGCGCGTTAGCAGCGGCGGCTTCGCGCGCCTCCTGAAAGCTCAGTCCGGCATTGACGAACTCGCGGCAGCGTTCCAGGCTCAAGAAGGCAGCGTGGCCCTCGTTGAGATGCCAGGCAGAGGGATTGACGCCCAGCGCGCGCAATGCGCGCACGCCGCCGATGCCCAGTACGATTTCCTGCGAGATGCGCATTTCGCGATCACCGCCGTAAAGCCGTGCCGACAATTCGCGGTCGTGGGGAGCGTTGGGCGCGACATCGGTATCCATTAGATAGAGCGGGATGCGTCCAGCCTGGAGCTTCCAGATTTTCGCGTGGATGTGGCGTCCGGGCAGTTCAACACTGATCATGACTTCGTTGCCAGCGGCGTCAACGGCTGGCACGGCTGGCGCTTCCGAAAAATGCAATTTATCGTAGAAAGCTTCCTGTACGCCATCGCGTGTGATGCCCTGGCGAAAGTAGCCCTGGGGGTAGAGGAAGCCGACGCCGACAAATGGCAGGCCGAGATCGCTGGCCTCTTTGCAGTGATCGCCGGAAAGGATGCCCAGGCCGCCGGAGTAAATGGGCAGCGCCTCGTGCAGGCCAAACTCCGCCGAAAAATAGGCAATCGTTGCGTTCTCCAGTTCGGGATACTGCTGTGAAAACCATGTTTCCCCAGCGCGCGGATGCATGTAGGTATCGAAGACGCTAAGAACCTGGTCGTAGCGTTGCAAATAATCAGACTGAACTGCGGCCTTCTCCAGGCGCGCGGGATCGACCTCGCTAAGAAAACGCACGGGATTATGTCCCGCTGTTTCCCATAGGTCCGGATCAAGCGTGCTGTAGAGCGCGCGCGCTTCGGGATGCCAACTCCACCAGAGGTTATACGCCAGTTCATAGAGACGGCTAATCCGTTCAGGCATAATGGGGAAAACCGTCACGCGGCCATAGACTTTCACGAAGTTTAGATTTCCTTTCTTGCAAAGTTTTTCTCCCTATCAGTATATCGTCTGGGGAAAAAGAGATCAACGCGCGAGAAGAGAAGGATGCAACGCATTGTGTCCCTCTTTTTCCCATGATACAATGAGGCGCAAGATAGCATAGGATCAATAGCAGACAAAGAGCGGGTCAAGATGGCGAAGAAACAGGGACGAGCAGCGAGCCGGAAGGCGACGAGAAATCCATCGCGTGTGGTGAGCGGCATCATTGGTGGCGTCTTGATCGGCCTGGCCGGCGCGTGGGTGATCTGGCTGCTATTGCACCAGTTCGGCACGAACATCCCGCTGCCGCCTGGGTTGCCGCCCGCGCCAGATAATACGGCCGTATCCCAAATTTCTCCCCTGGCAGCCGAAGGTATCACGATCGCTCCTGCCAGTCAGGCGCCCGCGCTCGGCCAGCAGCAAGCTCTGCTCATTGCCCAACAACTTGAACCGGACGCCGCCTCCACCGCTAAACAGACCACGGCCCAGTATGTTCTGGTGACGTATCCCACTACCAGTACCCCGGCAGCGCATCCCAACCTGCATGATACTCCGGCGTGGCTCATTGAGTACCACAATGTGCCGCTCGCGCCCGGCGATAGCAGCGCCTCGGGCCAGTCAACCTATAATCTGTACGTCTTCCTTGATGCCAGCAGTGGCAAAGAACTGGTGGTCGTGCGCGTGTAAATGCCGTTTACTCGGCGTCTCCCATCTTGATCCAGCCGTGGCGCAGCGCGTGAACGACCGCGGCGGTGCGATCATTCACCGAGAGTTTCTTCAGAATCGAGGTAATGTGATTCTTTACCGTCTGATCGCTGATCTTCAGTGACTTGGCGATCTCCTTGTTGCTGTTTCCTTTGGCAATATAATCCAGAATTTCGACCTCGCGGCCCGACAGGGGAGAATAGAGGTCTTTGGTCTCGGTATCTTCCTCTTCGGCGGCCAGCTCGCGGAAGGATTTGAGGACGCGGCTGGCAAGTTGCGGCTTGGACAGCACATCATCGTTAATCAGGTATTCGCCAATACTGACCCTGCTCACGGCCTCGATCAGTTCCTCTTTCGTAATGTTGCGCGAATAGTAGGCGGCTGCCCCCACCTTGATGGCCTGGAAAAGAAATTCTTCGTCGTCGGTATGCGTCAGGATGATCACCGCGACTTTCGGCGCAAGATGGCGCATCTGCCGGGCGATCTCGAGGGGATCAGCCGTGGTAAGGCTGGAATCGATAATTGCGACATCGGGGTCTCCGAGGCGCGCCATGTCGAGAACTTCCTCGACATTGATCGACTCGCCCAGTATCACGCATCGTCCCATCTCTTCGAGCGTAGAACGGATGCCCTGGCGAAATAGCGGCTGTTCTTCAGTTATGGTAACTCGTATCGTATCCATGTGTATTGTGCATCGCGGCATAGAGACCCACACCTCAATGTGTAGATAAGAAAACGCCGCTGCTCCTTCTTCTAGACTGCCTGCGAGGACTGCGCCACGTAACGAATGACGCATTTTGCTCTGGTTGCTCTATGTTAGAAATACTGCACAAAGCGTGTCCCTTGCCACGAAAGGCGAGGACGTTTGTACCTGTATCAGTATACGCCAAAGATGCAAATGTATAAACTAGATACGCTCTAAGCGCCGCAAGGTCGCGTTAATGCCGGTGCGCAGGCTCTCGATCACGCCCTGCCCGGTCACTGCAACCGCCTCGTAGCTTGGCGCATGAAAAGGATTCAGGTATTGTTCCAGCACTGACACCGGCAGTAATTCATTCAGGTCGCGTTTGTTCCACTGCATCACCAGCGGGAAATCTCGGATATCCTTGTTCATGCGGCGCAGTTGCTCTTGCAACTCATTCCAGCACTCGATATTTTCCTGCAATTTACTGGCCTGCGAGTCTGCCACGAAGATCACGCAATCCACGCCCTTGAGGACGGAAATACGTGTCTGCTGGTAGAGAATCTGTCCAGGAACTGTGTAGAGTTGAAAGCGAATGGTAAATCCATGCACTTTGCCCAATTCCAGAGGGAGCAAGTCGAAGTACAGGGTGCGCTCGGTCTCGGTATCAATCGAGACCATATCTCCGACATCCTGTGGGTTGACCGTTTGATGTATGTAATGCAGGTTTGTGGTTTTCCCGGACAAACCTATTCCATAGTAGACTATCTTACAGTTGATTTCGCGTTTCGCCATGTTGATTAAGGACATAAGCTTCTCTTCTCCTGCCCGTTCAAGCACACCACTTCCGAGGAGGCCGCTCGGTTGCTGTTCGACTCCCGGAACGTGAATTGTTCAGGTTCGTGTCGTGTTAGACATTAGTATACATCATTTCCCAAAAATTGCCAACGTGTGCCAAAATGAGATCATATGGTAATCAACCCTCCAGTTGTGAACCGAGGAAAGGATACGCTGCTATGTCTGAATTAACGGTCAATATGCCCGATGTCGCGGGTATTAACTTCTGTACTGCTGACCCTGATCTCTCGTTCCTCTTACGCCAGCACCTGTCTGCCGAAGACTACGAGCGCGCGTGGGAACTCCTGACCCGTATGGGCGCGGTCGCTTCCGAACGAATGGACGCCCTGGCCGACGTCGCCAATCGCCAGGGGCCGCAGCTTATCCAGTACGATAAGCGCGGCCAGCGCGCTGACGACGTCGTCTTTCACCCGGCCTATCATGAATTAGAACGAATCGCTTACGAAGAATTTGCTATTGCCGCCTGCACCCATCGCGAAGGCGCGCTCGGCTGGCCGGGTAGAGTGCCGCAGCCCGTCAAATTCGCCCTGGCTTACCTGGGAATGCAGGCCGAATCCGGCGTCTTTTGCCCTGTCTCCATGACCGATGCCCTGGCCCGCGTTTTCGAACGCTACGCCAGCGAGCCGCTTAAACAGCGCGTCCTGCCGCGTCTGACGGCCCTGACAATGGCCGAATTGCAACAAGGAGCTATGTTTTTGACCGAGAAGCAGGGTGGTTCTGATGTCGGTCTGACGGCAACCGTCGCGAAACAGCTTCCAGACGTTGCCGCCTCTGGTGATCCGCTGCAACCGGCCTGGGAATTATGGGGCGATAAGTGGTTCTGTTCCAACGTTTCCGCCGATCTGATCCTGACGCTGGCGCGTCCCGAAGGCGCGCCGGCGGGGACGCGCGGCCTCGGCCTCTTCCTTGTGCCGCGCACGCTCGACGACGGGACGCGCAACGCCTACAGCATTAACCGGCTCAAAGATAAGCTGGGGACACGCTCGCTGGCGACCGGCGAGGTCACGCTGCACGGAGCGCGGGCCTATCTCGTTGGCGACGTGCAGCACGGCTTTGTGCAGATGACGGAGATGATCAATCTGACGCGCATCTGGGCCGCCGTCGGCTCGCTCGCCGCCATGCGCCGCAGCTACCTCGAGGCGCTCGTCTATACGCGAGGGCGCGTCGCCTTCGGACGCCCTCTCGCCGATCATCCGCTCATGCGCCGCCAACTTGTCGATATGCTGGTGGAGATCGAGGGCTGCGCCGCTCTGGTATTCGAGACCACGGCAGTGTTGGAGCGCGTCGATCACCACGGCGCGGAAGAAGATCGCCGCCTGCTGCGTATCCTGACGCCGCTCTGCAAATACTATATCCCCAAACGCGGCGAATATATCACGTTGGAGGCGTTGGAGATGCGCGGCGGCAACGGCTACGTCGAGGACTGGGTCAACCCGCGCCTGCTGCGTGACGCCATTGTCAACGTCGTGTGGGAAGGTTCCGCCAACGTGATTGTGCTGGATGTGGCGCGCGCCATTACCAGAGAAGGCGGTGACGCGGCCCTGTTTGCTCTGCTGCATACTCGGCTGCAAGCTCTCCAGCATCCCCTTGTCACGCCCTTAGCTCTGGAAACCCTGGCGCAGGCGCAGCATGTACGCGCGCGACTGCGACAATTGATCGAACTCGGCTCGGAAAGGTCGCAACTGCCCCTGCGCGGTCTGGTGGAGCGCATGGCGCAGTTGACCATCCTTACGCTGCTGTTGGAGCAGGCCGAACGCGAACTGTTGCGCGAGTCAGAGGGAACCGGACTGCGTAAATTTCATATAGCCAAACTCTACTACCGGCGGCATGTGCGTCCGCATCCCGACGGTTGGGCCGCCGATGATGACACTACCGCGCTGGAGCATTTCGCGTCCCTGGTCGATTGGCAGCCCATCGCGTTGACGGCAGTGTAAGGATTGGCGGCAGGCGAGCGGGCGACGTGTGTAGCGGCGCAATCAATTGCGCCGCTACACACGTGAAACAAGATAGGCGCAATGGCATATGCTGTCATTGCGCCCAGGTCGCGTTGGGAAATAGCCGGTCGGCTTAGCGTTTGACCGGAAAAAGATTGGGGACGCGCATCGCCAGCATCATATCGCCCGCGATTTTGAGCTTGCCGGTCATGA
>DATLSW010000147.1:0-4711 GCA_035533955.1 Ktedonobacteraceae bacterium
TTGAGGATAAAAGCCCACAAGAGATCAAGGCCGCTCTGAGCCAGCAGCAGATCAACGTCACCGTCACGCCGCGCGCGGCAACGCTGCTCGATATGGACGCGCGCGGACTGGAAAGCGCAGTACGCGCCTCGGTGCATTACTACAATAGCGAGGAAGAGATCGAGCGGTTTTGCCAGACGGTGGAAGGATTGTTGTAACGATGGATCGCATAAGCGATCGCTTTCGCGGCCATACGTACAGATCATCTCGCGATATCCTGGTGAGCCAACATTTTCACTATTCCCCCCAATAGATCGTATAATAAGGTAGATATGATGGTGCAAGAAAGGCTTACCCCGAAACGAGGAACGACTATGTACAATTGGAATAATCGACGAAGATACCGGAGGCGCGGGTGGATGGGCTTTCCCTTCCCCCTGGTCTTCCTGCTTATATTCTTTTTCACGCATTCGCTGACTGGCTTTGTGGTCAGCATCGCGATTATCGTGATCTTGTGGGCGCTGATCGCGGCATCATCGTCCGGCGGGCGGCGCTGGAATATGCCGCCAATAAACATGAATCAGCCACCGATGTATCAACCACCTACCTATCAACCGCCGTACCAGGCATATACGCCGCCGCCTGAGCCAACGTACACGCCATACGAGGAGGGCTACCAGGCCGAGCAGACCAAAGCCGATTCTACCGAACCGGAGTCATCCGCCGGGGCTTCGTCGGAAACGCAATACGAAGAGCAGCCGCAAGCTCAATATCCGCAAGAACTACCGCCGATGCAACAATAACGATAATGATGGGATGGAAAACCCTGGCTATCCGCGCGGATGCCAGGGTTTTCCATCCCATCATGTGACGTTTTATCACTGCTGCGAAATCGTCCCCTTGGCGTTATCAACCTTGATAGGAACACTGGTAAGCGGCGTCGGCGCGGGTCCTTGCACAACCGCGGCGCCCTTAGACGGATCGAAGGCCGCGCCGTGGCACGGACATTGCAGCAACTGGCTGCTCGGATCGTAGCTGACGGGACAACCAGCATGGGTACAGACGGCATCAAACGCCACGAACTGCCCGTTGTTCAGGTGTATCAGCACGCCGGGATCGCCGCTTGATGAGACAGTAAATTGGGCGGAGCTATTGCTAGGCACCTGGCTGATCTGCGCGATCACCGTACTCGAGCCGCTGGCGGTCGTCGTGCCGGAAGCCGGCGCGCCAGTAGATGCGCCGCCCGCTGTGGTTGCCGAGGAGGCGTTCAGGACATTCCAGACCCAGATGATCGCCGCGATCCCCGCTCCACCCACTACTGCGCCCCAGATGAAACTGCGACGACTTTGTTGCTGCGCGCGCTGTGCCTGGGCATATCGCTGCGCCTGTCGCTTGCCACCCGCGAGTTGCCGTTGCCCTTGCCCCACAGTGGCCGAGGTTGCTGGCGGCACCGACACGCCGAGGAAAAACGCCAGCGCGGGCGCCCACGGCTGTCGCCGTGGCTCCGGCAGGCCATCCATCATCCACTCGTCAAGCGATGGCAGACCAGTATTGGTCGGACCAGAAATGAGCATGGTGAGCCAGCAAAAGATGAAGACGATGTCCGAGCCATAAAAGTACGGGTAGACACGCCATGTGGCCGTGAGAAAAAAGATCAGGTTGACCAGGATACCAAAAAATGCCGCCGGCCGTAACAAGAACCCGAACAGGGTTCCCAGGCCAATCGCAATTTCGCCATAGGCAACCATCCCACCGAAGAGCGCGGCGTGCGGCACAGCTACCGCCATCATAAAGCTATGCAGCGGCGATCCAGTGGCTATGCCGGCTATTTGTTTGCCGATATAGCCGACAGCAGTCGGATTGAAATACTGCGGATTAGCCAACTTCTGCACACCGGCATAGATAAAGGTGACACCGAGGAAGAGACGCATCGGCAATAGCAACCACGATGCTTTCCATCCGCGCCGAGCGGCTGGTTCATCTGGTTCCGGCTGGGGCGGACGAGCAACGGGAGCCGCTGGAACATATGGCTGCGCCTGGTTCGTTTGATTGGCAACTCTCGGCTGGTTCGTTTGATTCGGTCGATTTGACGTTGGTTTCATAGTCAGTACACACGACACCTTTTAACATATTACCTACGCTTAAGAAGCGCTTCTCTTTCAAAAAACGCCGGTGACACAATTTGAAGCAGTCTCCAGGCTACCCATACTATAATCGATTGCCTTCGAGAATGTGTCAAAAAACTGTAAAGATTTTGTAAGAGCGTGTTGGCGGGGCGCAGCGAAACATTACGCTCCCATGTAAACGGCCTGAAACATGGCGCGATCTATCGGCCCCTACGGGAGCAGGCGCAGCGTTCCTTCGGCGCTGGCTGCGATTTCTTCACGATCAAAGAGCATAGGATGATGCTCGAAACGCTGCCAGGGCTTGATGAAATCGTCGTAATGCTTGCTGGCCGGATGCCCGGATTGCCCAGGCGCGTGCATGGACAGCGAGCGCGGCAGGTCGGCCATGTTCACGATCTGGCGATAGGACGGCACAACCAGCACTGTCTCTGGATCGTGCGAGAGCGTCGCCATCTGGCAAACGGTGTCGATATCGCCGCCGACGGGATATGGGCCGCGATTGAAGATCCTATCGAGCGGCCTGACCATACCTAACGGATGGTTATAGGTCATGTGATGAATCTTGCCATATTGCCAGCGCGCGACATCGTTGCCCAACTTTTCGCGCAACTCTTCGACGGCGGCGGAAAACGCACTCTGCATGGCGGCATCCCACGATTTTGGGCCGTTGGGAACGGCGGAGTCCGCAAACCAGGCGTCATCACGCGCGTTCATCATGCGAATGAGCAGGGGTTTGCTGCGGCTGGCGCTGCCATTCGGGTTCGCGAGGATAGTCGCGCCGCGCCCAAGATAGCTAAACATGAGGTCCTCGTCCGCGCCAAAGACGACATCAAAGACGATACGTTCCAGCTTGCGCAAGAATGTGCTGTAAATAGACGCTCCGGGGCTATCGGGTGCAAGCACATACTGCCACGCGCGCAAAGCCTCCAGCGCCGCTTGCTCCAGCGGCGTCCGCGGCTGGATTGCCAGCATGTGCGGCACAACCTCAACAGCGGGCAAGGCATACTGATCAGATTGAATCGTCGCCATATCGGCAAGATCGAGCTTCTCTTTGCTGAGCAACAGGTCGCGAATGCGCTGCGCGCGGTAGCCGTTGAGCCACTCGTTAGTGATATAGTGCGGATAGCTATCATCCACCACGCGATTGTTGGCGGTGACGATGAAATGCTGCGGAGGATTGTAGATGTGGGGCAGATCTTCAAATGGGATCAGGCCCGTCCATTCATCCTCGCCCGTCCAGCCCGGCGTGGGCAGGAGATGCTGCCCGCGCGCGCGCACCGGGATCGCGCCCGCCATGATATAGCCGATATTGCCTTCGACATCGGCATAGACCACGTTCTGCGGCGGCACATCCCAATCGCGCATGGCCTCGGAGAACTCGTCCCAGTTCGTCGCCCGGTTTAACTTGATGATCGAGGTCACGATGCGGCACTGATCGAGGCCAGTCCAGCGCAGCGCGAGGGGCAGATCGGACGTCCCGGCGCTCGCGCCATTCTGCCCGGCCTGCTCCCTCTGCTGAGCAACAGAATAGCCACTAATGATCGGTCCGTGACGGGTAACGCGCACCTCTTCGATCACTGGCTCTTTCTCACCCTTGACCTTGATCTCTTCGCGTATCACCTGGGCCTCTTCCCATTGCCCCTGGTACTCGTATTGATTCGGGTTGCGCGGATTAAATTTCTCGACGTAGAGGTCTTGTACGTCGGAGATGGCGTTGGTGAGGCCCCAGGCAATGTGGCGATTATGGCCGATGACGACGCCAGGCGTACCTGGGAAACTTACACCGGTTACATCAAGATCGCCAGCCACAAGATGGCACTCGAACCAGATCGACGGCGCGGCCTGCCCCAGGTGTGGATCGTTACAAAGGATGGGCGAGCCGGTGACGCTTTTAGCGCCGTCCACCACCCAGTTATTGCTCGCGCCCAGCGCGCCGAAGCCGCTCAATTGCTTGATCTGCTGGTATTGTTCGATCAGGCCAGGGTTAATGCCACGATATTCGACGCCGGGCGGGATGATGAGCGGATGGTTGGGATCGTAGCCCGCCTCAAGCTGCGCGGCGCGCTCCGCTCCAGCCTTTTCGACAATATATGCGCGGGTGACTTCGGTTTCCCAGTTGCCGCCGAGATTCCAACCCATCATCTTGGCCCATTGCAAGCTATCGGCAATTTGCCAGGGGCCGGGTTTGCAACGCAGAAGAGTAAACTCGACCGGCAAGTTACGCGCATTGCGCTCAATAAAGGCATTGACGCCGCGCGCGTACGCCTCCAGCATGCGCTTCGTCTGCCCTGGCAGGCACGACACCTCCGAGGCGGCAGCGCGGTGCAAACCCAGGCGGCGAGAAAAACGGTCAGCGTCGAGCGCGACTTTGCCGAAAAGCTCCGACAGGCGACCGGAACCGAGTCGCCGGTTCATCTCCATCTGCCACAGGCGTTCCTGGGCATGAACATAGCCCTGGGCGAAACAGAGATCATCTTCGTTCTGGGCATAGATATGCGGCACGCCATAGCGGTCGCTGATGATTTCGACAGATTCATGCAGTCCAGTCAGGCGCAGATGGCCCTGTTTTTTGGGTACGGGACGGCGCAGCAGGAAATAGTACGCGC
>DATLSW010000148.1:0-8979 GCA_035533955.1 Ktedonobacteraceae bacterium
TCGTTTTTTCCGATCGCTTCATATATTTCCTGGAACCAGTTGCCTTCGCCATCGGGGCAGGCGCGGATGGCATGATGGGCGATGCCGCGCTCGTGGAGCGTCTTGGTGAGGCTATAAAACAGGACGGATTTTCCCGCGTGAGGCGGGCCGCCGACTAAGACGGCAGGAAGCAAATTAACCATGGTTGTTCTCTCTTTCACTGAAAGTGCTGTTTCTACTGGTAAAGGATGATGATGCTATGCCTGAGTATACCCACACCTTCGTAGCGACGCTGGGCGGCCAACCGCAAGTTGTGACGTTTACGCTCGATCAGTTGCTGCGGCATTACCCCATCAGCGAAGTGATCGTGCTTCATCCCTATGCCTCACAGCCCCGCTTGCAGCATTCGCTGGCGTGCCTCAGCGCCGAATTTACAGGCGACCGTTATCATATTGATGGGCGACCAATCACCTGTCATTTTCGCTCGAAAACGCTTGAGCTTGACCACATCCCTCTGGAAGATATTGTCGATATCACCGGCGCCAAAGGCACGCGCGAGACGATTTACCAGTACATTCAGGCGTTGAAGCAGGAACCCCGGCATATTCATCTTTCCGTGACAGGCGGGCGTCGCCTGATGGCGCTGCTCGCCATCTCCGCCGCGCAGCTAGAATTCGACCCGTTTGATCACATCTGGCACATTTATACGCCAGATGACCTCAAAGAGCAAGTCAGAGACGGTAAGCAAATGCACGTTGCGCCAGATGCTGGTGTGAACCTGATCGAGATGCCCTTCATTCCGCTAGGCGACTACGCTGCTAACCTCAGGCCGGTAGCGAACACTGCTCAGGCCGTGCAAAATGCTAAACAGGCGCAGATGGCGGCAGAGGAACGCGCTCGCTGCCAACAAGTTGATCGGGCGTTGACGAAACGCCAGCGCGACGTCCTCTGCGCTTTCGCGGCAGGGATGAGTCCCGACGATGTGGCAAAGCGCCTGAATATTACGCCCAGCACAGTCAGCACGCATACAACGAAAATCTTTGAAGAGTGTCGCAATGTCTGGACTCGGCCTCCAAACTCTCCTCTCAGCTATCACTTCCTCTACGAGAGATTTGGCAAGTACTTTGATACCACTGAGCAGATTATAAGCTAATAGTGGCTTCATTTCATCAGAAATAGTTCTGATATTTTTCAGAGTCGTTTGTGATGTATTTTTGCTGCGAACATGCTATAGTCTTGCCATTAAACTAATTGGAAATGAGATGCTATCATGCTGATCATAAACTTTACGCATCCATTGACGGAGGATCAGCGCGCGCAGATCGAAACGCTCGCTGGATCGCCTATTGAGGACGTGCGCAACATACCGGTGCAGATCAACCAGGCGGAGACGCTGGCTCCGCAGGTCGCGGCGCTTGTCGATGCCGTTGGTTTATCTAGTGAAGAGTGGCAGACGCTGCCATTGCTGATTAACCCGCCGGGGTTCGCGCCCGCCACGTTCGTGCTGCTGGCCGAACTGCACGGGCGTATTGGGCATTTCCCGGCGCTGGTCCGGCTGCGCCCGGTGGCCGACAGCGTCCCGACGCGCTACGAAGTGGCGGAATTGCTCAATTTGCAGACGATTCGGGACCAGGCGCGCTATCGCCGCTTAGCATAATTGCCAATGCATCCGTATGGCGTTTATTTCCTGTCCGCGATAAACGCCTCCACCTGCGCGGGATCGAAGGTTGTCATACGTGCCAGACTCAGACCGTCGAGCGCTGGCACGGCCTGTCCGGCGAGCATGTCTGCCACGGCGCGCCCGATGGCGGGTGCGAGGGCGAAGCCGTGGCCGGAGAAGCCGCAAGCCAGAATTATGCCCTCCAGATCGGGAATGGCTCCGATGAACGGGATGCCATCGAAGCTGAACGCTTCCACGCCGCACCAGGCGCGAGCGATGCGCTGTTCCGCGACGGGGGCGAATAAGTCGCGGGCAGCCTGCATGTTGCCCTGTACCTGTTCAGGGTCTAATTTGTACGAATGGCGGTTGGGCAAGAGGTCGCCGAGCCAGCCGCCGCCCACCAGAAACGCGCCATCGGGAAGTTGCTTGAGCGAGAGTTTGCGCCCCACCGCGCCCAGCACAGGCCGCAGCGTATCTGGCGGCGCGGGCGTGGTGAGGATCATCTGCAAAGCGCGCGCGCGGATGGGCAGGCGCAGGCCGAAAGAAGCAGCGATCTCGTCGCTCCATGCACCGGCAGCCAGCACAACATGTTCAGCTTGTACTTCGCCCTGCGCCGTCTGCACCTCGACGCGCCCTTTGTTAATGGCGACGGCGAAGGCGGCGGATTCGTACCAGTACTCCGCGCCGAGATGTTGGGCAGCCGCGGCGAAAGCCCGCGTCGTGCGCGCCGGATCGGCCTGGCCGTCTGTTGGGCTGTAACTACCTGCCACAACGCGCTCGTTCAGTCCGGGCGCGATTTCTAGCGCCTCCTGTCGATCTACCAGCCGCACGTCGGAGAAGCCGAATTCGTGCTGCCGCTCGACAAAGCGAACAAGATATTCCGCCTCCTCGTCGCTTTCCGCTAACAGCAATTGGCCGCCGCGCCGGTAGTGCAGATCGGCGTCAAGCTCCTGATCAAGCGTTTTCCAGCGCGCGATGGCCTCGCTTGCCAGCTTTGCCTCGGCAGCATGGCGTCCCTGCCGTCGCACGCCGCCCGCGCTGGCCCAGGATGCCGTCGGCTCGGCGGCGCTCTCGCTCTCTTGCTCGACCACCAGCACGCGCCGTCCCTGGCGCGCCAGGTGATAAGCAATCGAACTGCCTATCACGCCGCCGCCGATCACCGCAATTTCAACGTTGGTCGTATCCATACAGTTCTACAAATCCTTTTGTTTGGCCTGCTGAATGATGGCCCAGACTTTTTCCGGCTTGAGCGGCATATCTATTGTGGTGATGCCCAGCGGGGCAAGCGCGTCCAGCACGGCATTGACAATGGCGGGCGGCGCGCCGATGCAGCCCGATTCGCCAACGCCTTTCGCGCCCAACGGATTGAACGGCGACGGCGTTTCTACCAGTCCGGTCGTGAAATTGGGCAGTTCTGAGGCGATGGGCATGGCATAATCCATAAAGGTGCTGGTGAGCAGTTGTCCCTCTTCGTCATATTGCACTTCTTCAAAAAGCGCCTGCCCGATGCCCTGCGTTAAACTGCCGTGTATTTGCCCCTCGGTCATGGTGTGATTGATGACCCGCCCGCAGTCATCTACCGCGATATAAGCTGGGATGTGGATGTCGCCCGTTTCACTATCAATCTCGACAACAGCTATATGCGCGCCGGAGGGCCAGGTGGCATTCGGCGGAGCGAAATCGCGCCAGGCCGCCAGCCCTTCGATAGGTGTGCCGTTGGCCGGATTCGGCGCTTCGTGTTCGATCAGATCAGGTTGCTCCTCGGCGCGCTGCGCCAATTCGCCGAGCGTGACGGCGCGCGCCGTCACGCCGCGCACCATCACGCGCCCGTCTTCCATCACAAGATCGGCGGGCGCGGCCTCCAGCATATGCGCTGCTACCTGCAATGCTTTCTCGCGTGCCGCCTGGGCTGCCAGAAAGACGGCGGAGCCGGCCACCTGCGTCACGCGACTGCCAAAAGTGCCGACGCTGAAACTGGGCAGCGCGGCATCGTTCAGATGCACATCGATCTGTGCGCTATCCATGCCAAAGACCTCGGCTGCGATCTGCGAGAAGAGTGTGAAATGTCCCTGCCCGTTGTGCGCGACGGCGCTTTTTACCACAATTGTACCGTCGCGGCGAATGCGTACCGTGGCCGACTCGCGCACCGGACCCATTGCCCCCCCATCGCCCGATACCTCGGTGAACGTTGAGAGGCCGATACCGAGCAGCTTTGTGTCTTTGTTGCTGCGCCGCTCGCGTTGCCGTGCGCGCCAGCCCTCGTAGTCGGACAGCGCCAGCGCCTGTTCAAGCGCGACCTGATAGTTGCCGCTATCGTAGATGATGCCCGTCACCGTCTCGTAAGGGAAGGCGTCGGAGGCGATGAAATTGCGACGGCGCACTTCGGCGGGATCAAGTTGAAGCTCGCTGGCAATGCGCTCTATCGCCCGTTCCGTGATATAGGTCGCTTCGGGGCGGCCCGCGCCGCGATAGGGCGCGGTCGGAACTTTATTGGTGTAGACGCCGATTACTTCGCTTGCAACCGCCTGCACGCGGTATGGCCCGCAGACCATGGCCGGCGTGCGGCTCGGCACCATCGCCGTCATGCCGCTGAGGAACGCGCCCAGGTCGCCCAGCGTGCGTATCTTGAAACCGAGCAGTGTGCCGTCGTTCTGATAGGCGACCTCGACGTAGTTGATCTGGCCGCGTCCGTGCGTCTGCGCCTGCAAATTCTCGCTGCGTGTCTCGATCCATTTGACGGGTCGTCCAAATTTCACAGCTAATGCCGCCGCGACGATCTCTTCGCCGACGAATGTGGTCTTTGCGCCGAAGCCGCCGCCAACATCAGCGTTATGCACGCGGATACGCTCAGGCGGCAGGCCCAGGAAATACTCCAGCGCGCCGCGCGCCCGGTAGACAGACTGCGAAGAAAGCCAGGCCGAGAAAATGCCGCTCTCCTCGTCATAATCGAACAGGCACGCGCGCGGCTCAATCGAGCTGGGCGCGAGACGCTGGTTGACCAGCCGCAGGCTGGTGATGTGATCTGCCCGCGCGAAGACGCCCTCGACATCTCCCCACGTTGATTGCAGCGAGTAGGCAACATTCGATCCGAACTCTTCATAGAGTAAGGGAGCGTCAGGCGCGAGCGCCGCTTCGAGATCGCTGACTGCCGGTAATGGAGCGTAATCCACCTCGACCAGATCGCGCGCGTCGATAGCGGTATACATATCTTCGGCCAGCACAACCGCGACGGGATCGCCCACGTAGCGCACGCAGTCGATAGCCATAGGATGGCGCTCCGGTTTTTTCAGATCAGGGACGGGGATGGCCGTGATGGTTGGCATAGCGCTCGCCAGTTCCGCGCCGCTAAAGGCTGCTTTGACTCCCGGCAGTGCGCGGGCCGCGTCGAGCGAGACCTGCTCAATAAGCGCGTGAGCATAGGGGCTGCGCACGACGACCATGTGTAAAGCAAGCGGTCTTCCTTCCGGCGTTTTCAGGTCATCGACATACTGCCCATGGCCGGTGATCAATGGATAATCTTCTCTACGATGTTTCAGTTCTATAGATGCTTTCATCGTCATGTAGTATCTTTCTCCAGGATGATAGTGTGTTGGTGTCTCTATGGTAGCACATTCAACGGGTGTTTGCAGCGCCGGGATTGGATCACAAAGGCTTGACTTCTAGCTGATCATTGGGTATTATTTGGTATAATGATCGGACAAACAATTGATTTGTCCACTGTTACGGACGATCCAACCAGCGTTGAAAGAAAGGCTCTCTGATGAGTTCTGTGAGGATACCCGTTCGCTACAAACGTTCTGATGCCAAAGCCTACGCGCGCGCCAATCTGCAAGGCGTCTGGGGAGCGTTTCCCTATCCCTTCACTCCCGATGACGAAATTGATGAGCAAGGGCTGCGGCGCAATCTTCGCTATAGCATCGACAACCAGCTTGTCGATGGCGTCTATTGTGGACACTTCATGAGCGAATTCTGGGCGCTGACCACAGAGGAACGCAAGCGAGCTGCCGAGATCGTCGTTGACGAGTGTAAAGGCCACGTTCCGGTAGTAGTACACACGGGACACACCTCGGTCAAGGAAAGCATTGAGCTATCTCACCATGCTGAGCGTATTGGAGCCGATTATCTGGCGATTGGCAATCCATATTTCATCGCTTACGATGACGAGCAAATTTTCGACTATTTCCGTTCCATCTCTGACCGTACCGAGGCTGGCATCCTGATCACCAACACCGGCTACACGGGCGTTCTCCTGACGCCTGAGCTGATCAACCGCCTGGCTGATCTCGAAAATGTGATTGCCGTGAAGAATTCCGCCAGCATGGCGCATACGCTGGAGACGCTGCGGCTGGTTGGCGATCGCATTCTCGTCAGCCATCCAGGCGAGAGCCACTGGTTCAAGCTGATGGTCGATTGCGGGCTGCGTCTCTACATGTCTTCCGCCGCGCCATTCACGCTTCAGAAGCCCGGCCATACCCCACTGAAGGACTATACTGCTCTCGTTCTGGCAGGCCAGATCGAGGAAGCGGCGAAGATCTCTGAAAACCTCGATCCGGCGCGCAAAATTTTTGAAAAGTGGCTGCGCGAACCCTGGTCTGCGCGTCGCGTCATGCCTATCGCCTATCTGAAAGCGTGGTGCGATCTGCTGGGCCTGGTGGGTGGGCCGGTGCGCTCCCCGCTGCTCCAGGTAACAGCCTCTGAACGCGAAGCCTTACGCGAAGACCTCGTCAGCGTCGGCTTGATCTAGTGTATCCAACGTTCGTATTTTCTGATAGGACGGGAGAAGAAATTGGCTGATATTTTTGATATTGTGGTCGCTGGCGCCGGTCACAACAGCCTGGTCACTGCCGCTTTTCTGGCAAAAGCGGGCTACTCGTGCCTGATCCTCGAAGCGCGGCCTGCGATCGGTGGCGATGCCTCGACCGAGGAACTGACTCTGCCCGGCTTCTGGCATGATACCTGCTCGACCGCTCATGCCATTTTCATGGAAAGCCCAATCTGGCGTAACCAGGAACTGCCGCTGGCCGATTACGGGATGGAGTATATCGAAGTTGACCCGGCTTCCCATGTCGTGTTCGAGGATGGCACATCGATTACGCAGTGGTTGGATATTGACCGTACCTGCGAAGAGATCGCCAAATTCTCGCGCCGCGACGCCGATACCTATCGCGCCATGATCGCCGAGTGGCGCGCGGTCGCGCCGATCTTCAGCAGGGGACGTTATACGCCAGCCGGTTGGAGCCCGACGGTTGCCGAGCAGTTGGCGGAACATCCGCGCGGCGCGATCTGGCTGCGCCGTCAGGCGCTGGCGGCCTGGGATATCATCAATGCCGCCTTTGAGGATTGGCATGTCAAGGCGTGGATGACATGGTTCGCTGAGGGGACGCTACAGCCGTCAGAGCGGCCCGGTACGGGTCTACTGGCCTATTCGTTCATCGCTGGCCGTCAACGTTCGGGTTGGGCCATTCCCAAAGGTGGCTCCGGCAGCCTGCCCCAGGCGCTGCGCCGCATCATCGAAGCGCACGGGGGAACCATTCTGACGAATAAACCGGTGAGCAGGCTGATCCTTGAAGGTGGGCGCTGCGTGGGCGTCGAGACCGATGCCGGCGAACAGTTCCGCGCGCGTCATGCTGTAGTCTCCACAATTCATGTCAAGCACCTGGTGAACATGGCTCCCGCCGAGGCATGGGGCGAAGCATTCAGGTATGGCGTCGAGACGTACAAAGCAGGACGTTCGATGTTCGCCGCTCACTACGCCACTACCGAACCGCCCATCTTTGCCGTCGATGGCGGCAGTTTATCCGTCGTGGCGGCGGGCGTAGCGCAGTCGGTGGAGCGCCAGTTGCGCATCAGCAGCGACTTCGATCGTAGCATCGTCGCCAGCGATCAGCCAGTGCTGCTAGTGTTGACGCCAACGGTTAAGGATACTTCTCGCGCTCCAGAGGGCAAGCACGCCATCAAGATCGTCACGTATCTTCCCTATTCCCTGGCCGAAGGGCCGGAGCGCTGGGACGAGATCAAGGAAGAGGTGGCCGCGAACAACCTCGCGCAATTGCGCCAATACGCTCCCAACCTGACCGAAGACAAAATACTGGCTCGTGAAATATTTAGCCCGCTCGACCTTGAGCGTTACAATCGACACAACTGGCACGGCAGTTGTCACGGCGGCGATATGAGTCCGGCCCAATCGGAGACATTGCGTCCCGTTCCCGGCTTCGCGCAGCACCGGATGCCCATTCCGGGCCTCTATCAAACCGGCGCAACTACGCATCCGGGCGGGTCAGTCACTGGCGCACCCGGCCGCAATGCTGCCAGGGTACTGCTGCATGATCTCGGTCGCGATCTGGACGAGGTGATCCATGCGTAGGGGCCGATTGATCGCGCTCCGCGGGTAGGGGTGGGGAAAATGCCAGGGCGCGATCAATCGGCCCCTACGCAAATTCTAACGCCTGCGGCGCGGATCGCCTTGAATTTGAGAGGAGATTTTGCTATAGTAAATCAGATAGCAATTAGTCAGTTCATCATACAAATTATGCCAGGTGGTATTGTGCAGAAAGGGCGTCCATGTCCATGTATACACCGATCAAATCGAGTAAAATTTATGAGCAAATAGCTGAGCAGATCGAGCAGCTTATCCTTAGCGGAGAATTACGCAGCGGGGATCGTTTGCCGACCGAGCGCGAGTTGGCCGAGCAGTTTCACGCCAGCCGCACGGCAGTGCGCGAGGCGATGAAGCTGTTAGAGCAAAAAGGGCTCGTCGATATGCGTCCTGGGCGGGGAACACAGGTCATTGATGGCACTTCGGCAGCCATGCGCGATTCGCTGGGCTTGATGATGCGAGTCGGGCAGGCAGGATCGGTGAACGTGGTAGAGGTGCGTGAAATCCTGGAGCCGGAGATCGCGGCGCTGGCGGCGGCAAGAGCAGTTGAGGAACATCTCGCGGCCATGCGCGAAGCTGTGCGGATTATGGATGAAAGTCTCGATGACGCAACCGCCTTTATCGTCGCTGACAACGACTTTCACCGCGCTCTGGCGCGCGGCTGCAAGAACATACTCATCCTGGCGCTGGTTGACTCAATCGTTGGCTTGCTCGGCGAGCAACGCAAGCAGGTTTTCTCTGTTGAAGGTGGTCCGCAGCGCGGCAATCATCACCACAAGCTCATTCTTGACGCGGTAACGCGCCATGATGAAAAGGCCGCGCGCGATGCGATGCGCGCTCATCTTGAGCAGGTGCGCGCGGATGTTGGACAGAAGTAGCAGGCAAAACGTTCGCAATGTTGGAGGAGAATAGTCATGGCTACTCTGGGATATATCGGGCTCGGCTCGATGGGGGGCCGCGTAGT
>DATLSW010000149.1:0-2628 GCA_035533955.1 Ktedonobacteraceae bacterium
GCGCCTGCGTCTCGTCAGCCTTTTGCTGCTCGGCGCGCACGAAGCGCGTATAGGGAGCCAGCGCATCTCTGACGCGATCGATGGCATGGCCCAGTTCTTTGTTGAACTGATCGTTCATAGCGTCGCGCAGGCGCGCGCGCAGCTCGTTCATCTTCTCATCAAAGCTGCGTTTGGCGCGCGAACGCTGCGCCGGAATCACGTAGAGGCCCAGCGCGAGCAATACCGATCCGGCCAGGATGCCCGTCACGTCCGCGGCCAGCGTACCCACCAGCGCCACAATCGCCGCGCCCAGCCCGATGCCGCCCGCGCTGGCGGTCGCGGCCAATGTCACCGCGCTGCGCAGTTCTTGCGAGAGCGTCGCCGCCTCCGCCTTTTCGTCATACGTCTTGACGACGTTGCTGGCCGCGCGCGCCACCGATTGCAGCAGCGTGCGCCGGTTGTAGTCGAACTGACGGCTCACCGAACCGACCATCTCCTCGTCGCGGCGCGCGCTGACCTGCCGCCGTCGCTCAAGATATTCCATGATATCCTGCCACAGGCGATGTTCATGCTCAACCAGCCAATCGATCAACTCCTGCACCGTCTCATCGATGCGCTGCCCGCTATCGCTGATTACCGTGCTATCAAAGGCGGCGCGGATACGCTGGCCCTGCATGAGATCGAAGATGCGCCCGAAGCGAATTGTCTCGTCGAAAAAGCGGTCGCCGCGCTCGCGCATCTCCAGCACAATGTTTTCGATCTCGCCCAGGCGATGCGTAAAGTTCTCCTTCATATCCACTTGATAAAGCTGCAACTGCTGTTCGATGTTCTCGACCGTGCGCGCGTCCTCGGCCAGCAGGGCAGCGCGCTGCTCGACCGCGCTTCTGCCCTCTTCGAGCAAACGCTGCATGACGCCGAGCGGGCTGAGCAGTTTGAGGCGCACGCGCTCTTTCTCGTCCAGCGTAGTGAACAGGTAGTTTTCCAGCGCGGCGAAACGGCTGCTCTCCCACAGGTCTATGGCGTCATGCCCGATAGCGCTGAAAGACTGCTGCGCCTGCAAAGCCGAGAGGGGAAAAATCTCCGGCTGAAAGCCAAGCAGGCGCTTGCAGCTATCGCGCACAAAAGACATGATCGCGTCCAATGCTTCGGGCGTAGAGAGCAGATCGGCTTTGTTCAGCACGATCACAATCTTCTTGCCCCAGGCGCGGATACGTTCCATAAAGGCCCGCTCGCTCTCAGTAAAGGGGCGATCGGCGGAGGTCACGAAGAGGATCAGGTCGCTGCGCGGCACAAAATCTTCGGTGAGCCGCTCGTGTTCGCGCAAGACGGCATTCGTGCCGGGCGTATCGACAATACTGATATCACGCAAAAATTCGGCGGGATACTGCATCTCAAGCTGCGCGTTTTCTTTTGGCCCTCTCTGTTCTTGCTCGCCATAGCGCAGCACTGTCACCTTAGTAGTGGTGGGGATAACGCCTTCTTCCATAACATCGGCATGGAGCAGCGCGTTGATGCAGGCGGATTTGCCCGCGTTAAATTCGCCAACAATCACCAGCAAGAAGAGTTCATCGAGCGCCAGGGTGATTTGCCGCAGCATGGCCGCGTGGGCGTCCGCGCCCTCAAAGCCAGCCAGGCAAGCTTGCACTTCCTGCGCCAGTCGGCGTTCGTGCTGTAACAGCGCGCGCTGTTGTTCCTGCAAAACGACTCGTGTTCGTGGCATCGTCCAGTAACCCCCTCAAAAAACATGATCCCGCAACGTGGATGGCGTCTATCTCAATTATACGGCAAACACGCGCTCAAGGTCACGCTTGCGCCGCCACGCCCTGGACAGACGAATGCAACCCAACGTCTGCTGAGACGTAACTATGAATGATAGCTTGCATATCTTTATATATCAGGATACGAGAGACAAGGAGAAACCTGTGATGTCGCAACAGATGGAGTCAAACGAACACGCTTCCCAACAGCAGGCGGGCTATGACGATGGCTATCAAGGCGGCGGCTACCGCGATCCGTTTGCCGCTCCATATGTAGGGGGACAAAAAATCTCGACGCAAGCCCCCGCGGCCCAAAGGGCCACACCAGGACAACGCCTGGCGTTAGCGATTGTCTCAGTCTCGGTGCTGGCAGGATTGGCAATCAGCCTGTTCTCTTCGACCAACTTGATCACCGCCGGAAATATTGCAATGCTCATGGGCTTCTTAGTCGTCCTGGTTGTGGGTATTGTCCTGGCAATTATCAACTGGGTTTTTAACCGCAAATAATATCAAACGCGATGGCCCGGCATTTATTGAAATAATTTGTTAGCAGCGTAAAACTTCGCGAAACGAGAGGAGCTACCGCTCATGTCACAGCGTATGGAATACAATGAGGGCGCGTCTCAGCAACAGGCAGGCTATAACGACGGCTACCAGGGCGGCTATCAAGATCCCTTTGCGCCCGCGAATGCGCCCGCGCAGAAGCTTGGAATGACGTTCCAGACGGCGACCCGTACCACGGCTTCGGCGGGGCAGCGCCTCGCCCTTGCCATCGTTTCGGTGTGTATGTTCGTGCCGCTTGCCGCCATTACGCTCGGTATAAGCACCGCTTTTGGCGGTTTTGGCTTGATCGGCGGCTTGATCATCCTCACCGTTATGTCTTGCGCCATCC
>DATLSW010000150.1:0-7669 GCA_035533955.1 Ktedonobacteraceae bacterium
CTGACGCTGGAATTTTTCCGCCAGAAATTCGATCTGGACATCGTTAAGATCATGCCGGATCTGGCTTATCCCGATCCCCACGCGCTGCATTGGAGTATGATGCCGCGCCTCAACCTGAACACGCCGAGCTTTCAGCAACAACTGATCTGCATCCGCATCTTGCGCGATACCCTGGGCGCCGATTTCCCGCTCATCCTCACGCTCTTCAGCCCGTTCACCTACGCCATCCGTTTCCTGGGTAAGGCGGCGGCCATCGAGCAGGCACGGCAGGGCTTTGATCGCTTCGCCATTGGCCTGGAAACCATTGCCCAGAA
Organism: Ktedonobacteraceae bacterium; assembly: GCA_035533955.1. Lineage (GTDB taxonomy): Bacteria > Chloroflexota > Ktedonobacteria > Ktedonobacterales > Ktedonobacteraceae > CADDZH01. Next base: position 315 of record DATLSW010000150.1, read on the forward strand.
CTTGCACGACCTGGCGCGCGCCGCCATCGAGGCTGGAGCCAGCGGCATCTTCTTCTCGTGCATGGGCGCGACGAACACCGACCTGACACGCGAGGAATATGCCCACTACGCGCGGCCCTTCGATCTCACGGCGTTGGAAGGCGCGCGCGACGGCTGGCTCAACATCGTGCATGTTCACGCCGATCCGTCGCAAGAAGGCGACGAGCTTTACTTCGAGTCCTTTACCGATTACCCCGTCTCCGTCATAAGTTGGAGCGACCGCCTCACCGGGCCGAACCTGGCCGAGGCGTTGACGATGACCGACAAGTGCCTCATGGCAGGACTGGCCGAGCGCGGCCCCCTGACGCACGGCAGCGAGGCCGAACTGGAGAACGAGATCATCGCCGCCATCATAGAGACAAAGGGCCGCCGCCTGATCCTCGCCAACGGCTGCTCCGTCCCCGACGATGTGTCCGAGGAGTGGCTGCACACCGCACGCCGCCTGGTTGATCAGCCGCGCTGATCAAGAGGCGCGAGTGAGGTTGCTGGTCCATCATTCGTCAGACGCACCAGGAGCCAGCCTCAGCAGAATACAAAACGCTCGCGAGTGAAGATAGGGAACGAAGCAGCGTATTGAGCCTCTGCACTGCTTCCTGCCTCTCGCCTGTCGCGTGTGTAATGAGCAGGTGAATACGCGCTTGCTCAGGAATGCTCTTCATGCCGCCCTGCTCGCTCGTTACCAACCGCGCGATGCGCTCCGGCGCGAGCAGATCTCCTTGAGCGATGCCGAGAAGAGCGGCGATACGCTCCGGTCGGTGCGCGATGGCTTCGCTGAGCGGTTGGTCGATGGCTCCGGCGCTCATAACGATGAGGACGACGTTGCTCTGCGGCGGGATGACGGGTTCGTGATCGGCAGGAGCCTTGATCAGGCGACCGCGCGCGCCATCGGCCTCGACAATAACGGCGGCTGCATCAGTTTTCGCCAGCAGATCGTAGGGCTGATCGGGCTGGAGTCCAGCGAGCTTCCCAGCCTCAGTAGGGGCGTAAGCTTTGCCCGCCCGGACGCGCGAAACAACGGTTACGCGCCGATAGCGAGCGGGGATGGACTGCACGGTGCGCAGCAAGGTTGACGGGTTTTCGGCGACGACAAAGGCGTCGGTCTGGCCTTTTTCGGGGAAGAAGATGTTGGTGGTGGTCGTGGTGATGACGCGCTGCCCGCGCTCCGCTATCTCGCGCGCCAGCGTATACATAGTGGTGGTTTTGCCGCCCGCGCCGACGATTGAGATCAAGGGGCGTTCGGGTAGGCTCAGCAGTTCGATCAGCATGAATAACCTGTTATTCCAGGGCAAAGGCCGATGTTCGGGCCGCGCGGCCCGAACATCGGCCTTTGCCCTAAAAACGCTCTACTTATTCCGCGTCTCCAAAAATTGTGTAGTGCCAGCTTTTGCGGACTTCGGCGGTCAGTTCGATCATGACGTGCTTGATCTGCGTATACTCATCGAACGAGTACATCGACATGTCTTTGCCGACGCCGCTCTCTTTGTAGCCGCCGTGCGGCATCTCAGAGGTGAGCGGCAGATGATCGTTGACCCAGACAGTGCCGAATTGCAGCACGCGAGCGGCGCGCATGGCCTTGAAAACGTCCGTCGTCCAGACCGAAGCGGCGAGGCCGTAGACAACGTCGTTGGCCTTTCTCAATACTTCATCCTCCGTCTGGAAGCGGCAGACGACGACGACCGGGCCGAAGACTTCGTTCTGCACGATCTCGGCATCGTTGCGATCCTCGGCAATCACCGTCGGCTCGAAGAAGAAACCGCCTTCGAGGCCGGGAACGCTGGCGCACTTGCCGCCGGTGACGATGTTCGCGCCATCGCGCAAGGCGCGTTCGACAAAGCCCTCGACGGTAGCGCGCTGCGTGGCCGAGATCAACGGCCCCATGTCGGTATGCTCGTCAGCGGGGTTGCCGACGCGAATCTGCTTCACCTTACTCAGAAAGCTATCGAGGAAGGCGTCATAGATGCTGTCCTGCACGTAGATGCGCGTGGCCGCCGTGCAGTCCTGACCGCAGTTAACGTAGCCGCCGACGACCGCGCCATTGGCCGCCGCCTCGATATCGGCATCTTCATAAACGATGAATGGCGCTTTGCCGCCCAGTTCCAGGTGAACATGCTTGACGGTGTCCGCGCCCGCGCGCATGATCAGCTTGCCGCTTTCAGTGCTGCCAGTGACGGAGACCATGTTGACCAGGGGATGGCTGGAGAGCGCGGGAGCGACGCCGGGGCCGCTGGTAATGATGTTGAGGACGCCGGGCGGCAGGCCAGCCTCGAGGGCGATCTCGCCGAGCCTGAGCGTGGTCAGCGGCGTCTCGACGGACGGTTTGAGAATGACGGTATTGCCGGCAGCGAGGGCCGGGCCGATCTTCCAGGCCGCCATCATGAAGGGATAGTTCCAGGGGGCAAGCGAGGCCACTACGCCGACAGGTTCGCGGCGGATGATGCTGGTATGCGCGCCCGTGTATTCGCCGGAGGCTGTTCCAGCCAGGTGGCGGGCCGCGCCCGCGAAGAAGTGCAAGTTGTCGATGGCGAAAGGAATGTCGCTGTCGCGGGCCAGCTTGATCGGCTTCCCGGCATCCTGCGATTCGAGTTCGGCCAGTTCCTGCGCGCGCTCTTCTAGCAGAGACGCCAGTTTCTCCAGTGTCGCGGCGCGCGCGCCATGCGGCAGGCCGGACCAGCGCCCATCATCGAACGCCTCGCGCGCGGCAGCCACGGCGCGGTTGACATCGTTGAGGTCGCTCTGCGGCACTTGCGCGATAGTTTTGCCGCTGGCCGGGCCGATATCATCGACCATCTTGCCTGAACTGCTGTCAACCAGTTCGCCGTTAATCAGCAGTTTGTACTCGCTCATAAGGTCGCCCCTTTCCGAGCAATATTTCTTTGCTATGAAAAATGCCTTTTGACATGTCATTCTGAGCGCAGCGAAGAATCCGGGGCCATCAGGTGATCGACCTGGCTCACTGGAGATTCTTCGCTGCGCTCAGAATGACATGTCAAAACCTCTTTTTCATGGCTTGTGATATTCGCACCATTTTGTGTTATTTGGTACGAAAATACATCGTACACTCACGCCAGATAGCGTTATTTTATCACAATCAACCCGTAGGGGCGTGGGCTTGCCCCCATAGGCGTTAACTTAAGCACATGAACAAGTGAAAAAGGAACGAAGATCCGGCTCGGCCTCCAGGAAAGCGTGAAAGCGAGCCTGTCGTTGCTGTTCACGCAACGGGCGACGCCGTTGGTCGTGGAACAAGCGACGCAGCTCGGGGGCGAGCGCCCGCAGTTGCTGGGGACTCCACCAGCCCCGGACGACGTTGTACAGGCTGGTCTTGGCCCACTGATCGAGTTGCCAACTACTGACGGGCAGACGCAACGGTTCCGCATCAGTGATCTGCCGACGCAGCTCGCTCGCCTCGTCTTCCATGAGCAGCCAGGCGACCAACAAGGCGGCGATCATAGCTTGCGCACTTTGCGGACAGCGACACGGTAAGCGGTGGGTATCGAGAACCTGTTTGATGCGTTTAAACAGAATCTCGATCTGCCATCTCGCTTGATACAACTCCAAGACGAGAGCCAGAGGCCACTGTGCTTCGGGCAAGGTGGTCACCAGCAGATGGAACCCTGCCAGGAACAGAGCCTGCTCGCTGAGCGTGCGCCCTTTGTCGCGGGCCAGTCGCTGCTTGTGGCGGCGCAAGGCGTCGGCTTGCTCGTCTGGCAGCGCTACCGCAATCAGGCGCACCGCGATGCGCCTGCCCTCGGCGAGAACGACGGCCTGGCGCTGATAGGTTCCGGGCCGTAAGCCGTGGAGCCATCCCAGCACATCCACCCGAAAGGCGCGAGTGTCCATCGGCGCTTGCGGCGCATAGACGGGCAGATGACAGGGGCTAAAGCGCGTCAGCGAAAAGGCGTGAGCCGCATCCACCGCCAGGAGTTGCGACGCCCGGCTATAAGCTCCATCGGCTACCAGGATATCGCCGGGTTGGATGGGAAAGTGGGTAAAGCTTTCGCCTTGCTGCTGGTCGGTGACCTGAACCCAAGCCAGTTGCCCCGCGAGCAGATCGTAGGCACAATGCAAGGTCCAGACGTCTCCTTTGGGGCCGCTCTCGGTGAGATGGGTGGCATCAACCAGCAGAATGCGCTGGCTGGAAGACACCCTCCCCGTCGGCAAGCGCACATCCAACAGCGCACTGCACAACCACAGCAACCAGCGCGAGCTGTTCTGGAGGCGTTTGTGCCAGGCTGGAGCGGAGATGACGGCGTTGCTCACACCCACCAGCCGACTCCATCCACTCAGCTGTTTGAGGGAGGACAGGCTCAGAACATAGCAGAGCAAGGCCCGCAGCAGTACCTGGGCGCTGGCGATGGCACGGACGCGCTGGAACGCGCCCAAGGCATGGGCCTGGGCTTCCAGATTGGCTGGCAGGCGCTCTTGCACCAGGTCATTCCAACACTGCTCGGCGCTGGTTTGGGCTTGCGCTAGCTCGGCACTTGCTTTATGCTGATCTTGGTGGGGCATGCGTTCGGTCCTTTCGTTCAAGCAGAGGTATTCAATGCTTAGACGATAGCAGATCGGACGCCGCCTCGCTCGTTTTTTCACTTGTTCAGGTACTTTTTGTTAAGTTAACGCCTATGGGGCTTGCCCCGCCCATGATCGGGTTGGCTCACGCCAGGGCGGGGCAAGCCCACGCCCCTACGATCTCTGTTCAATGAATGACCCGATCAACGACCATTACGGCGAAAATGGCCGCCAGATAGAGGTTGGAGTACCAGAAAAGCGTGCGCGCCAGCTTCTTGGACTGCTCGCGCCATAAGCGCACCGCCAGATAGACCAGCCCGCCGCCCAGCGCCACCGCACCCACCAGGTAGAGATAGCCCATCGCTCCCATCGCAAACAGAATCAGCGTCACTGCCAGCAGGAGCAGCGAGTACGACAGAATTTGCCGCCGCGTCTCCTGCTCGCCCATCACCACCGGCAGCATGGGGATATGCGCTTTTTCGTAATCTTTCTGGATCAGCAGCGAGAGCGCCCAGAAGTGCGGCGGCGTCCAGTAGAAGATGATGGCGAAGAGCCAGATGGCGGGCAGGCTCAGACTATTGGTCATGGCCGCCCAGCCCACCAGCACGGGAACCGCGCCCGCCGCTCCGCCGATGACGATGTTCTGCGTCGAGGTGCGTTTCAGGCCCAGCGTATAGACAAAGACGTAGAACAAAATGGCCGAGCAGGCCAGCGCCGCGCTGAGCAGATTGACGAAAACGGTCAGGACGACGAACGAGGTCACACCCAGCACGATGCCAAAAATGAGCGCCTGGCGCGGTTCCACGCGCCCGGCGGGCAGCGAGCGGCGCTGAGTGCGCCCCATGATCTCATCAATGTCGCGGTCGATGTAGCAGTTGATGCAGTTGGCGCTGCCCGCCGCCAGAGCGCCGCCCAGCAGCGTGGGGATGAGCAGCACGAGCGGCGGCAAGCCCTGATTGGCAATCGCCATCGCCGCCGCCGTCACGCCTAACAGCAGCGTCGTCACATGCGGCTTCATCAGATCGACATAGTTGGCGATAGTCTGCCGCACAATGCCAACCTCTTTTTGTTCCTCAGTCTCTTGCTGCTCCATCGTCTCGCTCTCTTGTCCCCGCGGTATGTCACGCAGTTGGCGTGCCGCCAGAGCAGCCAGCAGAGACAACGTACCCCAGATCGCCGTGGCAAGGGCCGTGTGCAGCCCGGCGACGAAGTCCGGTTTATCCAGCAGCACGATCAGACCGCCAACGATGGCCTGACAGATGAAGAGAACGCCACCCACCAGCGCGATGATGGCCTGTCCGCGCGCCACCTTCCAGCGGCGCAGCGCCGCGATGACCGTCCAGAGAGTGACGAGGCCAACGAAGACGGCGAAGACGCGATGCAGGACGTTAATGTCTGCCAGATGATTGACGATAGCCCAGGAGGCTGGTGTGCAGAGCGGCCAACCGGGGCAGGCCAGCGCCGCCCCGCTGCCGGTCACATACGAGCCGAGCAGCATCAAAATATAGATCAGCAGCGCATTGACCAGCGCCAATTGCGCGAATTTGCGCGTTTTCGCTGGATGCTCCTTGCCCGGTGCGGTCTTGCCGCTCAAGACAGCAATCGTGATCACCACGGCAAAGATCGCCAGCGCCGTCCCCAGGTGCGCCGTAATGATCTCCGGCGGCAACTTCCAGATAACCGTCAGCTCGCCCAGCACGATCTGGATTGCCAGCAGTATGGGAGCGGCAATCGCCAGCGTCACCAGCGCGCGATCTTTACGCGCCCACTTGATGATGCCAATCACCAGCAGCACAATCAAAATACTGACAGTAGCGGCGGTGAAGCGATGAAACTGCTCAAGAAAGGCATGATACGTTCCAGAATAAAATGCCTCCCCGTAACAAAGCGGCCAGTCGGGGCAACTCAGGCCGGAGTTCGTGGCAACAACCGTGCCGCCAAGCGCGATCAAAAAATAGGTCACGACAACCGTTATCCAGCCAACGCGCTGTATGAACTTCATAAATATGACTCCTGAGAAGCTATAGAGAGCAAATATCTTATCAACGTAGAGAGTCTGCAACGGTTTCTATTGTCATTGCCCTGCCTGATACCATCCTTGCAAGCGTCAAACCTCACCTTACAATCACCTGAATGCACAGCACCCAACCAGGCTTTACCGTCATGTTATAATTATCTGGTTTAAGAAAGCTTGTTTACATAATGCTGAAAAACACAGCCGCGGCTGTGTTTTTCAGCATCACCATTCATCCAACGCGGAGAAGTGTTACTATCATGGAACAACCAGAGCGCGTACTGAGGCGCTACGGCATCGAAGCAATAGAGACCAGCCAGCTTGAACCCTGGCCCAACGCTTTCGTGGGACGCGATTACGTCATTCACCTGGAGATACCCGAATTTACCTGTCTCTGTCCCCGGTCGGGCTTTCCCGATTTCGCCACCATCACACTCGACTACGTGCCGGATCAGTCCGTCGTCGAACTGAAAAGCCTGAAACTGTACATCAACAAGTATCGCGACCGCCAGATCAGCCACGAGTCGGCGGCGAACACCATCCTGGACGACCTTGTGAGCCTGCTCGCGCCGCGCTGGCTGCGCGTCGTAGCCGATTTCACGGTGCGCGGCAACATCAAGACCATCATCTTCGCCGAACACGCGGCCCTCGCTTACCAGGGGCCGCGCCCAGAATACAAACGCTACACGGCTATGTAACTACGTGTGTCGTCACATCGGGGCTATCAAAGGAGAAACATCATGCCAACCACAGCCGTCGCCATCGTCAGCGGCGGGTTAGATAGCACAACATT
>DATLSW010000151.1:0-12739 GCA_035533955.1 Ktedonobacteraceae bacterium
GCCAATTCAACTTGAGAATGGAAACGTCATTCATGTTATCCAGATACCGAGAAGTTGGAACGCTCCTCACTGTTTTGAAACACAGGGCAAAGGCTGCGATAAAGCGCGGTGCTTTCCGAAACGAACCAACAAGGGTGACGAAGACATGAGCTACGAGGAGATCAGGATGGCATATTTGCAATATTATGAAAAGAGATTGAAGCTACAACTTTTGCGGGCTGAGCTAGAAAATATCAAAGATCACGCAGAAAAAGAATTGTTAATAGAAACTTGGGACGCGCAACGCACGTATGGCATGGGTGAATTTGGGCTGACGGTGATTGAAACAGTGCTAGCAGACACCTACACAATTCTTGCAGGGCAAAAGGAATTGTTAGAGGCAATCAAGGACATCAGAAACGGATGCCGAAAAGTTAATGATCTGCTCCGAATATTTTATCGAACTGCTACTGTTGGTTGGTTCGGTAATAAACAACCACCAAACGTTGAATTTGAGAAGCATAATAGCAATATCGATGCTCAGTGCAGACCAATTATCCTGGCTTGTACTCGCGCCCTTAAACTTCTTGATGAAGTTATGGCTTCACCGTAGACCTATCCAGCATACAGAAGACTCATCTTCTGCTCTTTCGGAACCAAGAAGGTCTGACCTGACAGAAAGACTCCATCGCATCGATGGCAGTAGTATAGTTGTTGCCATCTGGATATAGCTATTTGCCATTGAGGCAACAGGATTTCTGCTCTAATTCGTCTTGATCGAGCTATATACCATGCTCTCAAAAATGCCAAAACTGGTGAAACGGCTATAAGAGCCATTACGAACCCTGAAAAGGAAAACAGAAACTGCCAATCTAATAACGTCATTCCGACGACAAAATAACCCATTGATAGACCAAAAAGTAAAAGAACAATAGATATAACAAGCCCTTGTGGAGAAAATATCATCTCAGTAAGAGAAGCTGACGGTGGCCTTTGTGGTGGCGCTAGCCATCTACTCAATTCAGTCTGGTTGCTGCCAGAGACCATAACATAATCGTTCACCATAATCTGTCCATGAGCAGTATAGCCTGCACCATTGGCAAAACCTGAATAGGTTCCATAGGTGGTTCCTGAACTAACGATGGCGCTAACTTTCTGTACGCTATCTACCCTATGGCAAGATGGGCATTCCAGGTTCATATCTTTTCTCGTTTTCCTATTTAATTCGCTTAATAAACCGCAGGAACTTCATCGGCCCGCTGTAGTATCCAGCTCGTCGCAACATACGCCGTTTCATGTTTCCTGGCGCACGAAATGGACGCTTGATAGCGGTAATACCCAACTGCCGGTTTATGCGTTTCTTTGCGCGGGTCACGCCGAGCATGGTCTTCACACTCGGTCGCCGGTAGCGGAACAAGCGCATTCTTGCCATAGTTTTCCTCAATCTGCTTCTATTTCAAAGCTTTGAATGCTGCCTCATACTGAACAGCTTGTGCTGGCGTCAGTTGCGGCGAGATACGTAAAATAGCTACGCCGTCAAGGTACTCATACTCAGCAAACAGAGCAACTCCTGATTTGGAGATGCTTTGTATATATGTAAACCTGTTCTTCGCATCAGTCGTGTTGGCAAACACCTCGATAGAGCCGCCATCCGGTACGCTTATATCGACGCCTTGATCTGAGCTTGAAATGCGAGTGTCCTTAAAGTTCAACTTGCCAATATATTGACCAGGACGACCCAATAGTTTATTGACATCATTCGCTGCGGTATAGTTGAAATAGGCTCCAATTGGCAGGCCATGCGCTTTCAACCCTTGCATGATTTGTACCGATGTTTGGCCGGAATGCGCAGGCCCAGGCGTCGGTGTTGGTGAAGGCGTCGCTGTTGGTGTCGGTGAAGCCTTTGCTGCTCCTGTCGAGGAGGGGCTTTGAGCAGGGCTACCACAGGCAGTAACGAATATTGCTGTCATCACGGCAAAAACAACTATCGCGGCGAAAGTTCTCGGCTTCAACAAAGTCATCTTCTTCTCTTTTCACTCACTTTATTTTTACTTGGCGGCGACATAATGTTCTTTGCTGGGCGCGAGGGCTAGCTCCTTGATCTCCAACCTACACCAGCCCACATGCCAATGGCCCACATCTCTGCGCACAGAAGTGGCTACTCCTCACATCTCTTCGTCCGGCACAGTCTCGATCAGTTCTGAGGCGTCAACCTCAAGAGCTTTCGCGAATTTATCCAGGGTAAACGTCGTCACATTGCTAAAAGGAAAGCGAAAGACGCGTTGGATGCCCTTGATGTCAATACCTGTGAGACGCGAGAGCCTGCGCTGACTCATGCCCTTTGCGACAGCCACTTCCTTGATTTTGAGTCGGGTCATGCTGTTTTCAGTCTCCCTGTAGGTTTCTGACTCCAATCCTACTGAACTCTATGGGCTATGCATAGATCGCTTCTGGTGGGTATGTGATATAATCCATGGAGTTACATACCATAGGGCTTAAAACACTACATCGGCATAACTGGAGGGAGACTTCAATGGCACTTTTTGCCCTGGACGGGCAACGTATGCCCATCGGAGACTATGTTTTTCGCTTTGTGAATGATCGGCTGCTCGTTTATCTGCAAAGCGACACAGAACACCCGATCTTGATATTGGAGACAGAAGACGCACTCGACCTTACGGCATGGCTTGCCATCCACCGGAAACGGCTGTATGACGCCACGATGCGCGGCAAAGTGGACGCTTTCAAAGCCCAGGTATGCGCCGAATATGGTCTGATCGAGAAGAGGCAAAGGGAGCCATGACCGAGGAGGAACGCGCCGAGGCCGCCGTAAAGCTCAGCGAACTCTCGCGGCACTGGCAAGAATATCACAGGCAAGATAGATTGATGCACACGCTGCCAGATGAAAAAAGTCGCTTTGTGGCCTACCATGCCATGCAAGCGGCAGGGCAGCGATATTTTGAGGTTTCGGCGTGGTTCGTCAGGCGGTGCATTCCACTCGCCTATCACACGGAGAGTAAGGAATATGTCGCGCTCACTGATCCACCGGTCTATCCCGCGCGAGGTATACAATAGATAGTAACAGAGTTGCTAACGGTTGCCATCATCACAAGCATAGTATATCATGCTAAAAACTGTGTGCGAGGAAGAACATGGGAAACATTACGATCTCGAAAGCGACGACGCAGCGCTTTGTGCTGGGACGGCAAGGTCTGTGGCCGGGAAGACGCTGGGCGGGCCAGGAAGGGACAGCCGAGGCGTTACGCGCGATTGAAGAGGTGCAGATGGACCCTCTGAACGTCGTTGCGCGCAGCCACCATATCGTGCTGTGGAGCCGGGTGAGCGGCTATCAACCTGCTTATCTTGATCACCTGCTCTACCAGGAGCGCCAGTTCTTTGACTATGGCGGCGCGCTGCACATCTATCCGATGAGCGAACTTCCTTTCTGGCGTCTCCACATGCAACAACGCACGCATGAGAAGCGTTGGGCCGACTTTGCCGCGACGCACCAGGCGCTGCTGGACGAGGTACGCGCGCAATTGCGGCTGCGCGGGCCGCTGGGCAACCGCGATTTTGTTGGGCAGGAGCGCGTCAAGAATTACCGCGGCGGCAAAGATACGGCCCTGGCTCTCTACTATCTCTGGCTGACGGGCGAATTGATGATCCACCGTCGCCAGGACTTTGAGCGCGTCTACGATTTTCGCGAGCGGATCGCGCCGCCTGCATATGATTACGCCGCGTCCGAGGAGGAAGCGGAACAGTTCTTCGCCCGCAAAGCCGTGGCGTTCAAGGGGCTGATCAGCGAACGAGAATGGACGAATGGCTTTTTGGGGTATACCGATCGGCGTGTTGATCGGACGGAAGCGCGCCAACGGTTCCAGGCAATGGTGCAGCAGGGAAAGCTTGCAAGGGTAAAGGTTGAAGGTTCAAAAGAGCGCTGGTTCGTATTGAGTTCGGACGTGCCGATCTTGTCTACACTGGAGGCTGGAGACATTCCTGAGACGTGGCGACCTTTGACAACCAGCGCGGAGGACGAAGCGGTCTTGCTCGCGCCGCTCGATATTGTTAGTACGCGCGGTCGATCTAGCTGGCTATTTGATTTCGAGTATCTGTGGGAAGTGTATAAACCGGCGGCCAAGCGGCGCTGGGGCTATTATACCCTCCCAATCCTCTATGGAGATCGGCTCGTCGCCCGGCTTGATCCAAAACTTGAACGCGCAACCGGTACGTTAGCGATCAATGGCTTCTGGTTGGAAGAACACGCGCCTGTAGACAGTCTAGCATTCGCCGCGGCGCTGGCACGCGGCCTTGCACGTTTCGCCGGGTTTCTGGATGCGCGTCGCGTGGACATGACCGTCGTGGAACCAGTTGCCTTACGCGCGCGGATGCGAGAACACCTGAACGGGTTGCTTGAATGCACTGGGGAATTGAGATAACACCAAATGCAGTTGAATACTGACGCCGGAGTTGGGATAAGACACGCGGCTATATTACGGTTCCAGCAATGCCGTCTTCATATACGGACGCAGGACTTTCGGCACAATGACGCTGCCGTCGGCCTGCTGGTAGGTTTCGAGGATGGCGGCCATCGTGCGCCCAACAGCCAGGCCGGAGGCATTGAGCGTATGCACATACTCGGCGTGGCTGGTGCTGGTCGGACGATATTTGATGTCGGCCCGCCGCGCCTGGAACGCTTCGCAATTGCTGACCGAAGATATCTCTACATAGTCACCTATGCCGGGCATCCAGACCTCCAGGTCAAAAGTTTTGGCCGCGGCAAACGGCAGATTCTGCGCGCACAACGCGACGACGCGATACGGGAGATCAAGGCCGCGCAAGACGGCCGCGGCTTGACCAAGCATATCATCCAATGCCTGATACGAATCCCGCGGCTCGACGAGCCGGAACAGCTCGACTTTGTTGAACTCGTGCAGGCGCAGCAAGCCGCGCGTGTGCCGCGAGGCTCCGCCTACTTCGCGGCGAAAAGCGGTTGTCCAGGCTACGTAGCACAAGGGAAGCGTGTTCGGTGGCAGGATTGAATCACTGTGCAGGCCAACCAGCGGCACTTCGGCTGTAGGGTTGAGAAACAGGTCATCTTCGATGCAGGCGTATGCCTGATCCTCAAACTTCGGCAACTGCCCGGCTCCCACCATGATTGAGCGTTTTGCCAGAAACGGCGGGATGACCTCGGTATAGCCATGCTCGCTCGTATGCAGGTCCAGCATGAATGAGATAAGTGCGCGTTCCAGGCGCGCGCCCATGCCTGTGAGCATCACGGAACGACTGCCTGCTACTTTCGTTCCAGCAGCAAAATCGAACAGTCTCAGATGTTCGCCCAGTTCCCAGTGCGGTCGCGGCTCAAATGCATAGGGCAACGCTGCGCCCCAGCGGCTGAGTTCGTGATCGACCGCCTCTGCGCCGCCGTCTGGTACGCTCTCGTGCGGGATATTGGGTACGCGCAGCAAGAGCGGCTGTAACCGTGTTTCGGTATCGGCGATCTGTAACTCGACCTGGCGAATGTCGCGTGTGACGGCCTTGATCTGCATGTTCAATGGCTCGCGCTGCCCAATCGGCACGGCGCGTACCGCGTCTTTGAGCGGCTTGAGCGCGCTGTATAGCCCATCGCAGCGCGCGCTCAGCCCGCGGCGCTGTTCGGCCAGGCGCAATATTTCTTCGACGCGCAGCGGATCGCGGCGCCTGCGCAGGCTCTCCTGCACGATATCTGGATGCTGTCGGATAAAATCGATGCTCAACATGGCAACTAGTATGACATATTTGACCTGGCGCTGCAATGATTTTGAAATACAATGAGACATTCGCCCCCAGATCAAAGAGTCTTTTCGTGTCTATTTTAGTGACAATTGGTATATTTACACAAGATAGAGATATGAATTACTTTTATTGAAGTAGAGCGTTATATAATTGTTGGTAATTTTGCCAATACATAAACTAAAATACAGTAGTTCAAAAGGGGGAAGTATGAAAAAGAACGTACTTCGTATCGTCTCAGCGCTGGCAATCTTCGCGTTGCTCGCGCTCGTTTTCACCATCGGCGTTACGCGCCAGAACCAGAACGCGCATGCGGCCAGTGCCTCTAAGCAGCCAGTGTCCGTCCTCCACCAGCATCCCAGGGTGCGCAACCCGAATGCTGTCCTGAGCTTGTACACCTGCACAGGCGCGGTTCATGGAAATATGGTCATCAACGCGACGGAAAGCGTCACCAACGACGCGGACTCCGGCCAGACTAACTACTGGGCGCTCGATCAGTACACACGCACCATCAAAGTCTGGAATGTCGGCTCAGATTCATGGTGCGCTGTGGTATCCTATAAAGGCACTTTCCAGGCGCAGGCAGGGCAACAAAGCCCCGGCACATCCTCAAATCCACCATCCGGCGGCATCCTCTCCGGCTACGAGACCGGCCCCATGAGTGGCGCCATTGAGGATCTCATCACCGGGCCGCTGGATGTCTCGAACCCTTCGATGTGGCCGCTCACCGGTAAGGTGAATGGTGGAACTCCGGTTGATTACAACTGCACCGGATTTACCCCTGGAACCTTCAACATCACTTGCCCCGGCGGCAGCGATCCGGATTGGGTCGCGGCATACTTCGATCAGTCCGCGCCGAACTATACGTTCACCACTACGGCATATAGCTTCAAGTACGTCGGCCACAATGGCCCCGGCAGCGCCCACCCAGGCGCCTCTGACGGCGTGTGGGTTGATGCCAACACTGGCGACAGCGGAGATATCCTCGATACCTCGAATCCGAAATAGCCATCCGGGCAAAACCACGGGGATGAGCTTCGCGCTCATCCCTTCATTTTTTGGCCTGCTAGAGACAAACAACCTTCACAGCAAACCCATACAGAGAGTTTCGTATATGATATAATGTTCGTGCAGTGAGTTTAGTATAAGGAGTTATCCAACGGCTCATGAAATGTCCATCAGATTGACTGATGCAGAATACAAAGCTCTTTTGATGGAAGCTACTCAAAGAGGCAAGCCTGTTGAGTCCCTTCTTCACGAGGTTCTCACACAGCATATCAAACCTTCACGGAAACAAAAACTTTCGCCCAGAGAGATCGAAGAATATCTTTTCCGCGAAGGAATCATCGAACGTATAGCAATAGAGGAGCCTGAAACTCCAGAGGAAGAGGCTGAGCGGGCATACTTAGCATCGCTGTTTGGTCAAGGAAAACCGGTGTCCGATATGGTTATTGAAGATCGAGGACCACGTTAATGGGAATTTATTTTCTCGACACCTCTGCTCTCGTCAAAAATTACGTAAGCGAGTCCGGTAGTGATTGGGTAATCGCACAATATCATCTCAAACGAGACCATACCCTTATTATTTCACAAGCGACACTCGTTGAGGCAATAGCATCGTTCTGTCGTAAAGCGAGAGATCAGAATATAAACCAGCGCATTAGCGAGGCTGAGCGAGATAGAATCATCGCTCTTTTTCGACAGGATACACGAAGACGCTATTGTGTCGCGCGTGTCACATCAGCTATTTATATATTTGCCGGCGATCTTTGTCGAGTCCACAAACTACGTGCATATGATGCGATACAATTAGCCTGTGCGCTTGTTGTGCGAAAGAAGCTTGCGGATATTGATGTTGAAGCTCCTACATTCGTTAGCGCAGACATCGAACTCTTGAACATCGCACACGAAGAAGGATTAAGCATTATTAATCCAGTTCAAGAAGTACGTCATTAGGAATGCTCCTGTACCCTTAACGTTGCGCATCTTCCCAATCTGCGGTACACTATCATAGGGCAATGATGATAGCCCGCAAAACAGACAGAAGCGTAGTATATGATCACGGTTATCAAGCGGAATCCGGTTGGGGAAGAGAAGACGCGGTACACAGGCGAGGTGATTGAGCGGCGCAGCGATGGCGTCGTCATTGAGGCATATTGGACGCGGGAGGCGAAAGACCTGGGGTACGCACGCTTCGAGCCGGGAGACCGTTTCATCGAATATTATTTTACCAATCGCTGGTTTAACATCTTCGCGATCAGCAACAACGATGGGAGCAGAAAAGGCTGGTACTGCAATGTCGCCGCGCCAGCCGTTATTTCTGCCGATTGCGTTGAACAGATTGATTTATTGCTGGACGTGTGGGTTGACCCAACAGGCAGGTTGCTCGTTCTAGACGAGGACGAGTTCGAGGCTGATCCAACGCTCAGCGATGAGCAACGCAAAGGCGCAAGACAGGGACTGCGCGATCTGCTAGGAATGATCGCGCTGCGCAAGGACTTGTTCTCCGATGCCATTGGCTGACGAGAGTAGTGTGAGGAGCCTGAAGAGACTCCAGAAAGGCATATCTTGATGGAAAAAAAGGGCGCCGTCTTGTTTCGGCCCGTCGTCGATGGCAATCCAGTCGAAGACAACTGGAACATTGTGGAGCTTGAATCTCGCCGGCAACTACGCCGCGCAGTACACATGCTCATTGAATTAAGTAATTGTCCTCTCGTTACAACGAGTGAAATACAAGCACAACTGCACCGTTATACCGAAACCTTTGGCTCATTGCTTGCGCGGAAACTGATACATTTGCTGCGCAGCGACGATGAGCAGACACGCCAGAGCGCCGTCTGGCTGCTGACGCTCGTAGATGATGAAGCCGCTATCGCCTTGCTCCGGCAGATGTCACAGAACAGGCAGCTTGCGCGCGGTGTCCGGCTTTCGGCTGCATTGGCGCTGGCCGGTAAGGGTGCAACCATAGAGGCAGAGCCGCGCCGCGAACGACTCTACGCTGTTCGCTAAACAGACAGATCCGGTTATGGAAGCAAAACCCATCACACAAGAGGAGCCGCGAACTTCGAGCGACCCGCTTTCAGGCGGGCAAGCGAAAAGCGGTCTCCTCTATGTTTGTATTGCTGTGTTCTTTTTCTCGACCAGCGCGGTTTTTGTGCGCTGGTCGCAGCCATTTAGCGCGGTCGAGATCGCCTTCTGGAGGCTCGCCGTTGCGACGCTGCTCGTCGCCATCATGGGCCTCATCACAAAACAACCACTTTTGCTGACACGGCAACAAATCCCGCGCTTTCTCTTTTACGGATTGATTACGGCGCTGCACTTCATTTTTTACATCGCGGCCCTGAGCTTCACCACTATCGCGCATACACTGGCGATTGTCTATACCTCGCCGATATTCGTCACACTATTTTCCTGGTTGATCTTGCGCGAGCCGCTCCCACCACGGAAATTCATCGGCATTGGACTCACTATCATTGGCGTAGCGATCATGGCAGGCTTTGAGCCGCACTACACGACCTGCTCGCTGCACGGGCAATGCATGATCCTGGGCGACGGTCTGGCCTTGCTCTCCGCCATCTGCCTCAGCATCTACACCATCGCCGGGCGCGGCGAGCGCGAACGCCACCCGCTCTTCCGCTATACCACCAATGTCTACGGGCTGGCCGCACTCTGGCTGCTGCCTTTCACCGCGTACCTGGCCTTCCAGCACGTGTATCCGCTCGCGGCGACCGTCGCCGTGCTGGCACTGGGCATCTTCCCGCTCGGCCTGGGCCATACACTCTACAACGCCTCAGTACGCAAGATTCACGCCACCTATGCCAACCTGATTGCCACGCAGGAAGTCACCGGCGGCGTACTGCTCGGCATTCTGCTGCTGCACGAGATACCGTCGGTGGCGACGATTATTGGGGGCATTGTCACGATGATCGGGATTATGAGCGTGCTGATCTGAAAGACCGGCTCACAACTGCGATATGACACATTTGCTGATAGCGCGCAACGTAGCAAAAACGCCTTTGCCTTCGTAGGCAATGGCTTCGAAAGTGGGAACACGGCGGCGATTGAGGTAGCGTTCAAGGACGCCGACCGGCAACGCGCTGGACATGTCACGCTTATTCCACTGCATAATAAGCGGAAAATTGCTCAAATCTTTGCCCAGGCGGCGCATGTTGAAATCCAGTTCGGCAAAGCTCTGCACATTTTCCTCGAACTTCTCGGCTTGCGAATCTACCACAAAGACGATACCGTCCGCGCCATTGAGAACGGCCAGGCGCGTGCGCTCGTAGAGAATCTGGCCGGGAACGGTGTAGAGGTGAAAACGCGTGCGAAAGCCATGCACCGCGCCGAGATCGAGCGGGAGGAAATCAAAGAAGAGGGTGCGTTCGGTTTCTGTGGCGATAGAAAGCATGTCGCCGCGCGCGTGAGGATTGATGCTCTTGTATACATACTGTAAATTGGTTGTTTTGCCACAGTAGCCGATGCCGTAATAGACGATTTTACAGTGTATCTCGTGTGTTGCTATGTTGATTAGCGCCATAGGTGACAGAACCCCTAATCACGGAAGAGCAGATCAATGGTATCCTCGACGGAAGAGCGAAATTCCACATTGATCACGGAAGATTTCCTTTGCGATGTCTCGGCTCGCACTCGCTGCAAAATGCGCTCCATCTCATCAGCGGCCTTCTTGGAAAGGACCTTGACGAGGCCGATATGGGTCAATTTATCAAAGACAATGACGAGCAGCCATTGCTCCTCGATCATGGTCGTAAAAATATTCTCCCGCACTCCCTGCTGGAAAATGGTGCGGAAATCCTTCTCGCCGAGCAGTTCGGCGATCTGGCGCGATGACGAGAACGCGCCAGCGAGCAACGCACCCAGCGAGGTTGCATTGCGGCGCACGCCAGTTCCTTGCGAGGCAATCACCTGACCGCTCTTGTCGAGCAGCATAGACGATGTGGCGTTCGTGTCATTCATTAACTTATTCAATAGCGTGGAGATAATAGCCAGTTCGCGATCAGAGATGATGAGATTGGTTAATTGCTCCATGTACCGTGCCGCCCTCCATACATACGTTCAGGAAGGATATTGTAGCAGAAAGCTATGCAATATCAAGAGCCTCGAGAATTTCATTGCGCGCCGATCTAACAAGGTGACGCACGCGAGCGATATTGGAGGCATTATCAAAAAGCGTGACTATGAGAGCAAAATCGCCCAAAGGCTCAACGCTGACCAGAGCCTGTTCATATTCCATCAGCACGCCGATGACCTGGCCGCGGGCTATTTCCTGGCCCAGAGCTTCAGCCGTATTCATCCCCGTGGTCATAATCGCGCCCACTGCTTCCATATCCTCTTTCCCATCACGGGTGAGACCCTCAATAAGCAAGCCGTCACGCCCGACCAGGATGGCCTGTCGCACTCCTGGGATGGCGAGAAATCGGCTCAATGTTTGCTTGAGATCAATCATCGTTTGTTACCTCCGCGCTCGACGGGCTGCACTGCGTTCTGAGTAGCTGCGCAATTCATTGCGCCAGTCTCGCTTAGAACAGTCAGCATGAGTTACGGCTATTCTACCTGATCAAAACGCTCAGGCGCAACAAAATGAGACATCTTGGCTACACCTGCCCACTACGCGCCCGGCGTCCTACTCATGCGAGTTTCCTTGCACGAAATATTCTGTCCGTTCTTCGTTCATACTCCAAAACGCACGGCAGCCAGAATATAAGCGCGCGCCGCCAGAAGTACCTCGTCGATTGCCACATGTTCGTCGGGCATGTGCGCGACGCGCACGTTGCCGGGACCGAAAAGAATCGACGGTATATGGCCCTGATTGACGAGCAGGCGCAGATCTGAGCCGTAGGGCGCGCCCTCCAGTTTCGGTGGCTGTCCCGTCAGATCGACTATACATTGCTGGCAGAGCGCGACGAGTGGGTGATCGACAGGAATTTCGCCGGAGTCGAACTGGCCGCCGCTCCATACAATTTCCGGTGGATGATCGCGCAGCCAGGGATCGGCCTGCGCGAGGCCGTGCAAGGTTTGCTCGAATTGCTGGCGCACATCTGCGCTGGCTTCGCCGATAGCCACACCGATGCGGCCCTCAAAAATAAGTTCTTCGGGAACAGAGGACGACCAGTTACCCGCGCTGAGACGGCCAATACTGAGCGGATACGGGAGATCGAGTTTGCCCAACAATGGATGATCAACGCGGCGATTGCGTTCCTGTTCCAGCGCGATCAGGGCGCGGTGGATTTCCAGGTACTTTTCGATGGCGCTGACGCCTTCCAGGCGCACACAGGCATGGGCCGATTTCCCGTTCACTTTGACGGTGAAGGTGAGCGCGCCAGCCTGAGCGGGAATCAGTTTGAGCGACGTCGGCTCGCAAATAATGGCGGCGTCGCCGCTATAGCGGTGCAGCAGCGTAGCGAACGTGCCAATGCCGCCGTCTTCTTCACCAATCACGCTCTGGATGGTCAGCGTACCATGCACAGGAACGCCGGAGTCGCGCACGGCTTTGATGGCGTAGAGCGCGGCCAGCAAACCGCTCTTCATGTCGCAAGCTCCACGCCCGTAGATATGCCCGCCGTCGATCTCCGCGCCCCAGGGATCGTGCCGCCAGTTGGCGCGATCTCCCGCGGGAACAACATCGATGTGGCCGTTGAAGATCAGTCTGGGGCCATCACCTGCTTGCCACGCGCCGACCAGACCGAGCGCCTCGTGACCGCCGCGATCAACCTCCATACCTGGAAATTGCGGGTGACGCTGCACCTGGGCAACGTCGATCTCCCACAGATTGACAGAAAGACCGAGTTGCTGCATGTGCCGGGCCAGCCAGCGCTGCGCCTGCGCTTCCTGGCCGGTGATGCTAGGGATGCGCAGCAGATCGCGTATAGCCGCGAGCAGGCCGCGCTCATCAAGAGCGGCGAGCGCGGTCTGTTCAGTTGGCGAAAGCGCCATCGCATCACCTGTTTTTCAAGCCGTAGTTCGGCGATTCTTT
>DATLSW010000152.1:0-9790 GCA_035533955.1 Ktedonobacteraceae bacterium
AGTGCTGGCGGCGGTCAAGCAGGCGAATAAGCACTTATCCGGGAAGGAGCAGGTAAAGGTTGGTTGGTATTATGATTTGTCTGGCTGATTGCTTGGAGGATAGTTGGAATGTGAAGATGATGCCTGATAGTGACGTGTTTATGATCTCAGTGCAGGCGACATTCAATATGGCGTTTGAGGTTCTCAGGTGTACAATTCTCTACCACAGGATTCCGAATAGCCCCGATTTTCTATCCCAATAAACGTTTCTCTATCGTGTGTCAGTAGTATTCTGAATACAATTAGTGAAAGTGTTTTTATAGGGAAAGGGAATGATATGCCCAATCATCCTCCTGTTACTGTGCTTGGTGTCAGTGAATCTCACGTTGCCACGGCGTGCTTGCTGAGGGATGGAAAAATTGTAGCGTGTGTGAGTGAAGAGCGGCTGAACCGTATCAAAAGTTGGGGTGGTTTTCCTTCGCTAGCCGTGCGCGAGGTCTTGCGCCTTGCCGGTTTGGAGGCGGGTAATGTTGATCGCGTCGTCTTGCACGGCTATTCGCCCTGGATGTATGGGTGGTATAGCGGAGAAAACCAGTCGGATGCCAAAAGTCGTGGCCTACTGTCAATTCGTGAGTCGCTGAGCAAGGCACTGTACCGCCAACCGGCGGCCTGGTCTGCCTATCAGTTGCTGCGAGACCGTGTCTACCGCGCGCGAGTCCACCAGCGTTGGAACCGGGATCGCTTGCAATTTGCCAGTAGCGAGTCGGGGATTCCCCTGGATCGCATCGTCTGCACCGATCATCACTTTTGCCATGCCTATGCAGGGCTGCATGGCATCCTCGGCCAACCGCGGGATGAGTATCTTGTCCTCACCAACGATGGACACGGCGACGATTGCTGCGCCACTGTATCGACTTATCGCAACGGCGTCTGGCAGCGACTTGCCACCACGCCGAATGAACACTCGCTGGCCGACGTGTACATGACGATCACGAGGTACCTCGGCATGCAGCCTGACGAGCATGAATACAAGGTGATGGGGCTGGCGCCTTATGCCTCTCCTGATAGTGTCGAACGCGTACTTGCACTATTGAAGCCTCTTGTCTGGCGCTCCGGGCTGAAATTCGACAGTCTCGTTCCAGATCAGGCGTATTACTACTATATCAAGGAGCATCTGGAGGGCCAGCGCTTTGACTCGATATCTGGAGCTGTTCAACAACTCACCGAGACGTTGCTGAAAGAGTGGGTCATTGAAGCGATTCGCCAGACGGGGATACGGAAGGTAGTATTGAGCGGCGGTATCTTCCACAACGTCAAAGCGAACATGGGTATTGGCGCGCTGCCAGAAGTCGAGGCACTGGCGATCTGTCCAAGCCCCGGCGACGAATCCACAGCCATTGGCGCGGCCTATTGGGGCTACGAGCAAGAGTGCCTGCGCAGAAATATTCCGTTTGAACCGCGACCGCTTGATAATCTCTACCTCGGAGCGGAGTTTAGTGAGGCTGAAATAGAACAGAGCATCGAACGATTCCGCAATCAGGGCCTGGTATGTGCGGTCGAGCGGTGCGGGGGGATGGCCGGACGCATAGCAGAACTGCTGGCCGACGATCAGGTGGTTGCGCGTTTTGATGGGCGTATGGAGTTTGGCGCTCGCGCGCTCGGCAATCGCTCATTATTGGCGAATCCGCGCAATCATCGTGTGATCAATGTACTCAATCATCAGATAAAAAACCGCGACTTCTGGATGCCCTTTGCTGGAACTATCCTGAATGAGCGGCAGCATGACTACCTGCACAACCCGAATGCCCTTCCCGCTCCGTATATGGTTCTTGCCTTCGAGACTACACCTCGTACTCAGGTGGAAATGGCGGCGGCCATGCATCCCGCCGATCACACTATGCGCCCGCAAATCCTGGATGAGGCGGCGAACCCTGGCTACTACGCAGTGCTGAAAGGGTTCGAGGCGCGCACTGGTATTGGCGGCCTGCTCAACACCTCGTTCAACCTGCATGGTGAGCCGATCGTTTGCTCCCCCGACGACGCGCTTTCAACCTTCAGCCGATCAGGTCTGCGCCATCTCGCCCTGGGTGACTTTCTCCTGTGCAAGCCAGATGATGAGTCAGCAAGCGCGGTGAGCGCCTCTATGGGCAGGAATGAGATTTTTGCTTAGAGGTGTGTTTCATCGCGCCTCTATGCAAAAATCTCACGCCCGCACCCAAATTTTTCTTGCGTATCCCGCGTCTTTGTGCTATACTTGCAAGTTAGCAGGAGGGAAATGCCTTTCGCATAGCAGGTGATTATCGCGTTGTTTATAATCACAGAAGAACATTACGCACGCTCTCTGATCAGCGACAGCCCTGGTGTCCCTCCAGGCAGCAATATAGGGTCAGGTCTCTTTGGGAACCCTGGCGCTGACACGAGGAGAGCGGAGGATCAACTAAGGGAGGATTTGTTTTTTGGCTAACGTTATCTCAATGAAACAATTGTTAGAAGCAGGAGTCCATTTCGGGCATCAGACCCGGCGCTGGAATCCCAAGATGCGCCCCTACATATTCATGGAGCGCAACGGCATCCACATCATCGACTTGCAGCAGACGGTCTATCGCCTGAATGAAGCGTACCGCTTTATCGAGCAACTCGCGGCGCGGGGCGAGACCATTCTGTTCGTCGGCACCAAGAAGCAGGCGCAGGAAGCGGTTGAAGAAGAGGCCAAACGCTGTGGCATGTACTTCGTCAACCAGCGCTGGCTCGGCGGAATGCTTACCAACTTCAAGACGATCCAGGGCCGCGTGCGTTACCTGCGCGATCTGGAAGCGCGCCGCGAACACGGCGACTTCGAGCGGCTGCCGAAGAAAGAAGCGCAGCACTTGCTAGATGACGCGGCTCGTCTGGAGCGTATCCTCGGCGGCATCAAAGATATGAATCGCCTGCCGGGCGCGCTGTTCGTCATCGACTCGAACAAAGAGCATACCGCGCTGCTCGAGGCGCGCCGCCTGGAAATCCCCATCATTTCCCTGGCCGACACTAACTGCGACCCGGATGAGATGGACTTTCCCATTCCGGCCAACGATGACGCTATCCGCGCCGTGCGTCTGCTCTGTACCAAGATCGCCGACGCCGTGATCGAAGGCCGCCGCGAGCTTGAGGCGCGCCAGAAGGATGCCGAGCCAGACGAGCAAGTAGTTGAGATTGAAATGCCGGAGATAGCCGAGGCAGCGACCGAGGCTCCCGTAGCGCCATCTCAGCCAGCGGCAGCATCGCCTGAGCCAGCCGAGGTCATGGCGACAACGGCAACAGAAGAAACTCCTGCTGAACCAGAACTGGTTGCCAGAGAATCATAACATGAGCAAAAGCTGACTGCCTGTACTCCGCCTCGCGGAAACAGGGC
The DNA here is from genome assembly GCA_035533955.1 of Ktedonobacteraceae bacterium. Lineage (GTDB taxonomy): Bacteria > Chloroflexota > Ktedonobacteria > Ktedonobacterales > Ktedonobacteraceae > CADDZH01. Next base: position 3,368 of record DATLSW010000152.1, read on the forward strand.
AGCCGATGGTGATTGTTGATCGCGCTGGCGACAATCACCACATGAAGCTTGCCGTTTCAGCGGTCGGCGGGAGGTGCGGAGTTGTTTTGCCTGGTAAGACATACATTCAGGTAAGACCCTCCCGCCTCCCGCCTTTTCCTGCATAATCCATTGTCGATACTGGTATCTGGTGGACGCGAATGCACATTTGTCAAGCACTCGGATACCCAAAAAATGGTCAGAGGCGATTGTACCTTGAGTACGATCTGAGTAAAATACAACAATAGGAGACAGAACATCATGAACTATTCTGCGGCGGATGTCAAAAAGCTGCGCGAGGAGACGGGCGCGACCTTCGCGGATTGCAAGAACGCGCTGACCGAGGGCGAGGACTGGGCCGCTGCGCTCAAATTTCTCGAAGCCAGACGCGATAAGAAAGCCGAGAAGATGATCGTCGCTAATCGAGAGACGAAACAGGGCGGCGTTTTCTCGTATGTTCACCACAATCATAATGTCGGCGTCTTGCTGGAACTGAATTGCAGCACAGACTTCGTGGCGCGCAGCGAGGCATTCCAGAAGCTTGCCAGCGAGCTATCCTTGCAGATCGCCGGTGTGGCGCCAACGTATATCAATTTCGAGGATGTACCTGCGGAAACCGTGGAGCAAGCGCGCACAACGATCCTGGAAGACCCGGCGGTCGAGCGCGTCCCAGAGCAGAAGCGCGGCGAATTTGCCGATGGCAAGCTCAAGAAGATGTTCGGTGAGCAGGTTTTGATGATGCAGCCCTGGGTAAAGGATGAAGCTATCGTCGTGGGCGATCTCGTTCGCAAAGTGATCGCCGAAACCGGCGAGAACATTGTGATACGGCGTTTTGCCCGCTTCGAACTGGGCAAATAGAGATAGTATCTCTATAATGATAGAGGCGTCCTTCGCGGATGCCCTGGAAGTCGCATGGGAGTGGGAAAACAATGTCCGAACGGGCTTCATCCCTTACGTATAAACGCATCTTGCTCAAACTGAGCGGCGAAGCGCTTTGTCCGCGCAACGGCTACGGCATTGATGCTGACGCGATGCGCCGCATCGCCACCGAAGTCAAGCGCGTGCATGATTTAGGCGTCGAGATCGCGATGGTCATCGGCGGCGGTAACATCTGGCGCGGCGCGGATGCCGCCGCGACCGGCATGGATCGCGCGACTGCCGACTACGTCGGGATGCTGGCGACGGTCATGAATGCGCTGGCAATGCAGGATGCAATGGAGAAACTGGGCATGGTGACACGAGTACAGACGGCTATCGATATGCCGCCGGTGGCTGAGCCGTTCATCCGCCGCCGGGCCGAGCGCCACCTGGAAAAGGGGCGTGTGGTCATCCTGGCGGCTGGTAGCGGCAACCCGTTTTTTACAACGGACACCGCGGCAGCGTTGCGCGCCGTCGAACTCAATGCTCAGATTTTGCTCAAAGCAACAAAAGTGGATGGCGTCTATGACGATGATCCCATGCGGAACCCCAATGCTCGCAAGTTCGAGGAATTGAGCTACATGCGGGCGCTCACGATGGATCTGAAAGTAATGGATAGTACCGCACTCTCGCTGTGCAAAGATAACCGACTGCCGATTGTGGTATTTAACCTCAATCAAAAGGGCGCGTTGGAGCGTATTATGCACGGCGAAAAGTGTGGGACGCTGGTTCATGAAATGACAGATGCCCCGTGGGATGAAAGGTAAGGGTGGCTTGCGATGCCGCCCATATTTGGCCCCCAGCACTCGCAGCGGGAGTCTCTTCATGGGAGGACTTTATGGCAGACGAGATTTTTGAAGATATGGAACGTCGGATGCAAAAGGCGGTTGAAGCTCTCAAACAAGATCTGGCGGCGGTGCGCACTGGACGTGCCAGCGCGTCGCTCGTTGATCGCATCCAGGTCGATTACTATGGAGTGCCGACGCCGGTTAACCAGGTTGCGTCAATTTCCGTTCCAGAAGCTCGCCAGATCGTCATTCAACCGTATGAGCGCCGTCTTCTTGTTGATATTGAGAAGGCGATCCAGAGATCAGACCTCGGCATCAATCCCAACAATGATGGGCAGGTTATTCGCTTGAATGTTCCTCCGCTCAACGAAGAGCGGCGGCGCGAGATGGTGAAGATCGTCCATAAGAAGTTGGATGAGCATAAAGTCGCCGTTCGTAACATTCGCCGTGATACTCACGACAAGTTGCGCGAACGCGAAAAGAAGAAGGAAATTTCTGAGGATGAGCTTAAACGCAGTGTCGAGCGGTTACAAAAGCTCACCGACCGCTACATCGAAACGATGGACAAGGTCGGCAAAGCGAAGGAACTGGAAATTTTGGAGGTCTAAACCTTGACCAGGGTTCGACAACTCTTTCCCTCAACACAAGAGAAAGAGCAAGCGCAAACGCAATCTATCCTTGCCACGTCGCCGGCTCCATGTCCCGTGCGTCACGTTGCCATCATCATGGATGGCAACGGACGCTGGGCAACGAAACGCCACTTGCCGCGTCTCGCCGGGCATAAAGCGGGCGTCAGCGCCCTACGCCGCGTGGTAGAGGCCGCCGCCGATGAAAACATCGAAATGCTGACTGTCTATGCCTTCTCCACCGAGAATTGGGGACGGCCTCGTAGAGAAGTCGATGGTTTGATGCGCCTCTTCTGGGAGACGATTCGCTCAGACCTGGAGAAACTGCATCGCGACGGCGTGCGTTTGCGCCACCTGGGCCGCTTGCAAGACCTTTCACCCGATATTCAAAGGGCCGTGCGCGACTCCATGGATCTGACGCGCAACAATACGCGCGTGGCCCTCAATGTCTGTTTCAATTACGGCGGACGAGCAGAATTGGTAGACGCTATTCGCCAGATTGTTGCTGATGGCCGTGATCCCGCCTCCATTACGGAAGAACTGATCGGCACTTACCTCTATACCCGCGATCTGCCCGATCCCGATATGGTGATCCGCACGGCGGGCGAGATGCGCGTCAGCAACTTTTTGCTCTGGCAATCAGCCTATAGCGAGTATTACGCCACGCCGACACTGTGGCCCGATTTTAGCCGCGAAGATTTGCAACGGGCGTTGGAGAACTTCCAGCAGCGCCAGCGACGCTTTGGCCGCCTTGCTTCTACTCCCGAAACCGCCGCACAAGGAGAATAAGCGCGTGCCGGGTACAACTGAAGATCAATCACAGGCTGAGCCATCCAGGAAGGCCAGAGGTACATGGCGACAATCTCTCGTTGTGCGCTGGGCGACGGCCCTGGTTGCTATACCCATTATTCTGGTGTTCGTCTGGTTTGGCGGGTGGGTCGCTTTTGCCGCCGCGCTGTTTATTGTGGCGTTGTGCATCTACGAATTGCATATCATGATGCTACACGCTGGCTTTCACCCGATCATGCCGCTCAGTATTGCTCTCAGCCTGCTTTTTCTCGTATCAGCTATGTTTCCCCAGCAGCGTCTCATTGTGCTGGAATTCGGCGTGAGTGCGGTCCTGGTCGTCTCCTTTGTCGGGCTCTTTTTTCGGGAGAAGCTCGAAGGCGCTATGGTCGATTGGTCGCTGACACTGGCTATCGCCATCTATGTGGGCTGGCCGATGAGTTTTTTCTTACTGTTGCGCGGCTATACGATCAGCGCGCTTCCTGGAACGCACGGCGCGTGGTTGTTCTTGCCGCGCGGCGTCTGGTGGTTGCTCGTCATATTACTCGGCGTCTGGGGCAACGACGCGGCGGCTTTTTTCACCGGCCATTACTTTGGTCGGCATCGTCTCTCCCCGCGTATCAGTCCAGCCAAAACCTGGGAAGGCGTCGCGGGAGGGTTAGTTCTTTCTATCGCCGCGGCCCTGATCCTGACTGTCAAGCCGTTAGGCGTACCCTGGTATCTCGCGCTTGTCCTGGGTGGACTGATCTGTGCCGCCGCTGTCCTGGGCGACCTGGCGGAATCGCTCATCAAACGGCAAACGCACGTCAAGGATAGCGGCCAGATTATGCCCGGCCACGGCGGTATGCTCGACCGCATCGACAGTATGTTGTTTGTCGTCATGGTCGTCTATTTCTTTGCTGCTCTGGTAGGGATATGAGCTGTATAGGCCGAACAGGCCAGGACAATTGCAACAAATTGTCCATGCCGGGCATGACGTGGCTTCACGGGCCGATCCATCTGTATAGAGGAGAAGCAATCCCTTGCGGTTGCCATGAACGCTGGACTATAATGAACGTGGATAAGTATGAGGACATGAACTAAAATGGTTGCGACATCGTATGTATAGTGTCAAGAACTGCATGAAGGACCGATGATGGCGATAATCAAGGCATAAATGCTCTATGGAAACATTCCCAAAACGCATTGCAGTGCTGGGTAGCACCGGCTCGATAGGCCAGCAAACGTTGGATGTCGTGCGCAGCTTTCCTGAGCAGTTTCATATAGTCGCTCTGGCCGCTCGCAATAATGTCGAGTTGCTCGCAGAGCAGGTACGCGAATTTCGACCCTCCTTCGTAGCCTGCTTTGCCGATGCGCCGGGGATGGCGAAGGCCGCACGCGCAGCCATTCCTGGCGTTATCCTCGGCACGGATGGTTTGTTGGCTGCTGCCACACATCCTGACGTCGATATCGTGGTGGCCGCGACTTCTGGGCTTGTCGGGCTGGAACCGACACTGGCTGCTATTCGCGCGGGCAAAATGATCGCCCTGGCGAACAAAGAGACGCTGGTCATGGCCGGCCATATCGTGATGGAACTGGCGCAGCGCGAGGGCGTGTCGTTGTTTCCTGTGGACAGCGAACATAGCGCGCTCTGGCAGTGCCTGCGCGGTGAGCAAACTGGCGAGATTAAACGCCTGATCATCACGGCTTCCGGGGGTCCGTTTCGCACTGCCTCGCCTGAGCAGATTCGCTCCGTTACCGTTGAGCAGGCGCTTGCTCATCCGACATGGCGGATGGGGCCGAAAATAACTATCGATTCCGCGACTCTTATGAACAAAGGGTTGGAAGTGATCGAGGCGCACTGGCTGTTCGGAATCCCTTATGAGCGTATCGAAGTCGTTGTGCAGCCGCAAAGCATCATTCACTCGATGGTCGAATTTGTCGATGGATCGATCAAGATGCAGGCCAGCTTGCCCAGTATGCATCTGCCCATTCTTTATGCCATCAGCTACCCGGCGCGTTTACCGACGGCAGATACCGGCCTCGTGCGCGATCTGAGCTGGCCGCAGGTTGCTCATCTCGACTTCGAGGCACTTGATGTTGACCGCTTTCCCTGTTTCAGGCTGGCGGTGGAAGCGGCGCGGCGCGGCGGCACCTATCCCGCCGTTCTGGTGGGCGCGGACGAAGAGGCGGTCGCGCTTTTCCTGGACGAGAAGATCGGGTTGTTAGATATTGCGAACTTGATAGAAGCAGTATTGGAGGGTCATCAAGTCATCGCGCAGCCAGATGTGAAAACGATCCTGGAGGCGAGTGCCTGGGCGCGCAAAACGGCGCGCGTATGGTATGAGGAAAGCTATGTCGCGAGACATCATTGATAGAAGTCGAAGGAATGAAAGACGATGAGTTGGTATTTGCTGGCGGCCATTCCGGTGTTTGGATTGCTGGTGATGGTGCATGAGTTTGGTCACTTTATCACCGCTAAATGGGCGGGTATTCGCGTCGAAGAATTCGGCCTCGGCTTTCCGCCGCGCCTTGTCGGCGTGCGCAAACGTGCGAGTGGCGGGTGGGAAGTCATCTGGTTCGGCGCCAAACGCAGCGAAGAAGACAGCTATGACACGTCCGGACAAACGCCTTTCAGTGGAACGAGCGGCGGGGTGAGCCAGCCCGGCGCGGCTGTCTCGAACCATACCATCTACTCGCTCAACCTGCTGCCGATTGGCGGCTTTGTGCGGATGCCCGGCGAAAGCGGCGACCTGACTGATGCCGATGGCAACTACGACGCGGGGAGTTTCGCCGCCAAATCGCCCGGAAAACGCCTGATCGTGCTGGTGGCCGGCGTCACCATGAACGTGATCCTGGCGATGCTTCTGTTCACCATCGCCTTTGGTCTCGGTCAACCAGAACTGCTGCCGCAGGTCGGCAGCGTCGTACAACATTCTCCGGCTGCCGCTGCTGGCATACGTCCCGGCGATACTATCGTCAACGTGAACGATAAGCCGATCAAATACTTCACCGACTTGCAGGATATTGTCAACGCGCAGATTCAGGCCGACAATAACCATCATGCTACCGTACCCGTCACTATGGAGATACGCCGCCCTGGTCAGCAACAACTTGTCAAAACGACCGTGAACGTGCGCGAGCATCCCCCGGCTGGTCAGGGGCCGATGGGTATTGTCGCCGCTAATGCTATAACCTATAACAGCCTGCCGCTCTGGCAAGCCCCCATTCAGGGGGTGCAATATACCTTCCAGGTGACAAGCGAGTTTGTGGTCGCCATTGGGCAGATGATCTCCGGCGCGCTCCCG
>DATLSW010000153.1:0-8048 GCA_035533955.1 Ktedonobacteraceae bacterium
GACGCCGCCGGCGTGCAACTGCGTGATCATGGTATTGAGATCGGACGAGTAATACGTATCGGCGTATTCGACCATGATGGTCTGGCCGATCTCGACGTCAAGGCTCATCCGCGCAACGTAGAGGGCGGCAAGCTGTTTGTATTTCATATAGCCAGTCAAATGCATAAGCGCGTTGCGCTGCTGAGGAGTGAGCGATGATGCGACGAAAGGGCCGGCGTGCAGCGAGGCCGCGAGCAGTGCCGCGTCGTTATTCGGCTGCGGGCTGGAAGCTGAGCGACCAATGATCGCGCTGCCGACGAGCAGCGCCGCGAGCAGGACCAGCGCAACGGCGATGGGCAGCGCGAGGCGTTGCTTGCGCCGCGCGGGCGGCGGTTGCACCGGCATAACCAGTTCGCGCGGCGTGGCGGGAACCGGCGGCAGCGGAGGGGCAGGCGTGCTGGGATTGGGAGACGCGGTCCGTGATTGCAGCGCGGCGGCTGGAAACGGGCGTGCAGGCGTGGGCAGAATCGCCGTTTTTTGCTCGGCAATGCGCGCTATTAGCTCTCTCCCTGAAAGGTTGTCAGCGTTTTCCGCTGCCGCTGCTGGCTGAGGGCTCCGCAGCGCCGGTAGTTTGGCGGTATCCTCGTCTTCCTCCGCGCGTCTTTGATAGGGCTTTGGTTCATGATGAATAGTCATAGAAGCTCCTCAATATATCTGTCATAAATTACTATGTGTAATCAGTATAGAGAGAGAAAAAAGGCGCGAAAAGCTCTGCTGGAACTTTGCTCCCAGCCATACCGAATGCGTTCCAGGTGTCTTTCGAGCTATCTCCTGCGTCTTCCTGCCGCGCGGGAGGAAGTTTCTCTACTTCTTGTAACGTATCGTGAGGCGATTCTGTCCCGTCTTCTTCTGTGGTTTCTTCACTTTGCGCGGAAGGCGAGCCGCTGCTCCTACGAGTCGAGAGACGTTGCGGTAAGCGAGACGCGCGCACGTTGGGAACAACCGAAGGTGGTTGCAAAGAGTAATCGAATACGACCTTCATGACGCGATAATGCTGTTTGTCGGAAGCGGTTAAAAGGGCCGAACGATAGGCGTTGAGGGGAAAGCGATGCGTGATCAGCTTATCCGGGAAAATATAGTTGCGCGCGATCAGCTCGGCGGCGATGGTGAACGTGGAGACGCGCTCAGATGTACCGAGGGGCCAGTATTCCATGCCGTGCGCTGTTGAGCCGATCAAGTTGACTTCCTGGTACCAGATGGGGGTCAGGTCAACATGCATGGGATGGAGCGAGACGCCCACCATGACGACAGTGCCTCCGGCGCGCGACCAGCGGAGAGCATCACGCGTGGTTTGCTGGCTGCCGACGGAATCGAAGATGACATCGAAGCCGCCCAGCAGCATCTGATTAGCGGCGCGGCCCTGGTAGAGTTGTGCCTCAGTGGCGGACTGAATCTGGCGGTAGCTGTCCTGCGGGTAAATGATTTGCGCGCCGAGGCGAGCGGCGCGCTCGATCTGGAAATCATGGCGCGCCAGGGTGTATACCTCGGCATTGGGAGCAAGCGCGTGAATCACTTGTAAGAGCAATTGCCCAATCGTACCTGCGCCGATGATCAGCACGCGCTCTCCCTGCTGTGGCAGGCAGCGCAGGGCGGCGTGAACGGCGACTGAGGTTGGTTCGAGCATCATGGCCTGAGCGTCAGTCATGGTAGAGGGAACGCGGAACAATTGCTCTTCATGGACAAGCATCTCTTCGCTCCAGCCGCCGCCGATGGGATGCGGGCCGGAGAAGGGGCCATGTTCGCACAGGCTATAATTGCCGACGGCGCAGGCCCGGCAAGGAGTGTCCACGTCCGCGCTGCGGCAGGAGAGGCCGGATTGTAGTACGACGCGGTCGCCGACATGCAGGCGTTGGGCATCGTCGCCCACTTCGATAATTTCGCCCACCACTTCGTGTCCTGGATAACTCTGTGTGTGGCTGGGAATAGCGGCGGGGGCGATACGAAAATCGCCGTCGGCGAAGACGAGGTGCAGGTCGCTGCCGCAGATACCGGCCAGGATGTTGCGCACGCGCACATAGCGGGCATCGGGCAGCGGCTGGCGCGGCAGATTTTGCACTTGCAAGGGTGCAAAAGAGGAGAAATAGGCTCCACGGAAGAGAGGTCCGATGATTTTCACGGGAATCACATGCGCGAGGTCCAGTTGCAGCGTTGCAGTCCACATACTTTGCTTCTCTTTCCTGTCGATAAAGAAACTGTCGGCAAACCCGTGGGTGCAGTGTATCATGTTGATTGATCGCGGTCAATCTTATAGGAAAGACGGCGGGCGGACATCCGGCGTTCTATTGACAGATTATGCAACGTGATATATTCTTAGACTCAAGCTGGCGGCCCCGTAGAGCATACAACAGATGTGATATCTGTGACGAAGCCTTTTGAAAAGGGTGAGCGCAATGAAATTGACCATGAAGGGTGATTATGGCCTGCGGGCTATGCTGGATATGGCGGCCTATTATGGGCAGGGACCGATTGAAAGCGCGGATATTGCGCGGCGCCAGTACATACCGGAGCAGTATCTCGATCAGATTTTGATGGCGCTGCGCAAAGAGGGATTGGTCAAAAGCGTGCGCGGGCCAAAGGGCGGGCATATGCTTGCTCGCTCCCCGGCAGAGATTACGATGGCGCAGGTGATGCAGGCTTTGGAAGGATATGTGCCGCCGATGGAATGCTTGCCCAATCCAGATTTCTGCAAACTGTCTCCAGGCTGCGCTTTGCGAGAAGTCTGGCAGCAAATTGACGCCATGACCCAGCAACTATTGGGCGCGACGACGATTGAGCAGTTGGCGCAGCGTCATCAGATCGATAACCTGGAGACAATGTATTATATTTGACCCTGCTTGAAAAAGGATGTTCAGTGGGGCTATAGAATAGGCAAGGAAGCAGAGCAACGCCTTGATGATGGCAGAAACAGCAGTTACGTCCATGGAAGAGCAAACAAGCGCAAATAAAGGAAAGTTGATTGCTATCGTCGAAGATGACGCCAGTCTGGCGGATATGTTCCGCGATATGTTGAATCTATCTGGGCGGTGGCGGTTGCAGTTTTTTACAGATGGGCAAGATGCCCGCGCCTGCTTGCCTGAGCTGGATGCAGACCTTATCTTGCTGGATATGACGTTGCCAGGGTTGGACGGCGTTTCGCTGTACAAGTTACTGCGCGGACATCACAAAACAAAGGAAACGCCGATTATCGTGATCACTGCGAGTTACGATTGGGAACTGCGGCGCATGGGATTGCCGGCGGGGCTATTGCTGCGCAAGCCTTTCGAGATGCGCGATCTCCTCTTGATGGTACAAGCCTTGCTCGCGTAGGGGCCGATTTATCGCGCTCAGGCTGCTTCATATAGGATCGGGGCGCGATACATAAGCTCTGTATAAGATCGGGGCGCGATACATCGGCCCCTACACAGGTGCTATATGGCTCACTGGGCAAAAGATGTAACAGAACTGATCGGCCATACCCCCCTTGTTGAATTGAAGCGTGTGACGGCAGGGGCCGGGGCGACGGTGCTGGCGAAACTGGAAATGTTCAGTCCAGGCGGCAGCGTCAAGGATCGCGTGGCTATGCGTATGGTCTGTGAAGCAGAAGGACAGGGTTTGCTGCGCCCAGGCGGCATCATCACGGAGCCGACGAGCGGCAATATGGGCATTTCCCTGGCCTGGGTCGCCGCGGCGCGCGGCTATCGCTGCCTGTTGACGATGCCCGATACCATCTCGTTGGAGCGCCGCCTGTTGCTGCGGCGTCTTGGCGCGGAGATCATCCTGACACCGGGCAGCCAGGGAATGCGCGGCGCGATCAACAAGGTCATCGAACTGCGTACTTCTCTGCCCGACGCGTGGTATCCGCAACAATTTTATAACCAGGCGAATCCGCGCGCGCACCGCGAGGGGACGGCTGCCGAAATCTGGGAAGGGACTGACGGCGCGGTTGATGTGGTGGTGATTGGCGTCGGCACGGGCGGTACGCTGACCGGCGTGGCCGAGGGGCTACGCGCGCGCAAACCCTCGCTGGAGGTGATTGCCGTCGAGCCTGCCGCCTGCGCTGTTCTCTCCGGTGGACGGCCCGGCCCGCATCGCATCGAGGGGCTGGGCGCGGGCTTTCGCCCGGACACGCTCAGAATCGATCTGATCGATGCCGTCGTACCCGTCAGCGACGAAGACGCCATCAGGACGGCCATCCAGATCATGGAGCAAGAGGGGTTGTCCGTCGGCATCAGCAGCGGGGCCGCCGCCTGGGCTGCGCTGCAAGAGGCGCGCAAAGAACGCAACCGCGGCAAAGTCATCGTGACGATCTTCCCCAGCGCCGCCGAACGCTATCTGCATACCGCCCTCTTCGACGATCTGCGCAAAAACCCGCATGTGTGATGTCATATCCGGTGGACGCTGAGAGCTTGCCTGCACCCAAAAACCCTACCCGCGAACAGCCAGCAGGGCGGCGCAAAGTAGTACCAGCGCGCCGAGCCACGACGAGAGCATGGAGGTGCGTCTGAGGGCGCGTGTCGTTTGTGCCAGCGCCGATTGGCGCGTGCGCCTCGCCGGAAGTTCGGCGTTGACGATAGGCAATACCGCCGCTTGCCGGGCGACGCGGGGACGCAGGACGAACAGCGCGTAGCCGCCGACGGCGAGCATGACCACGATCAGCAGCCACTGCGCAAGCTGTATCTGCCCCTGAGTACTGGCGGCGAATTGCGCGATTGTGCCGGGAAAGGACTCGGACTCGAAGCTATTGCTGACGAGCAAGACGCTCGCGACGCCGAGCAGCAGCGGATAGAGGCGGCGCAGGAGTTCGATGAGCGTTTCGGCGTGCCGATCCGGCTCGATGTTGCGCAAAAGCGGCAGCAAGATGTAGGTCAGGTAGCATACGATGCCGAACCAGGTCAACTGCGCAGCCAGCGCAAGCCAGGTTAGCGCCGCCGCGCCGGCATCGCTGGAGAGAACGAGGGTCAGCAGGATCAACGCGGCCAGGATCAGCCCGGCAACGGAGGCGGAACGCCGCGCCTGTCTTACCCACAAAGTCAGCCCGGCCGCGAGGGCGATCAGACCCACGCGCGCCAGCCAGATCAAGCCGTAAGGTGGAGTGAGAAGGATATGTTCCATTGTGGTGAAATTGGGCGCTGCCGTGAGCTGCGCGGCGCGTAAGATCAGCGCGACGATGTTGCCCACGAAGAGCGCGGCCATGCAGAGCCAGCGCAGCGGGCGCGTCTGCCGCTGCGCGCGCGCCAGCAGCGAGGATGCGCGCGCAACGCTATGCAGTATCACGCCTTCGCTGAGCAGCATGCCGATCCAGAAGGCCAGCGCCAGCAGTACCAGCCATTTCCAGGCCAGCGCGCTGATGGAATTCAGCGTAAAGAAAGCCGCGATCTGTGGCTGCAATACTAGCGCGCCGACCAGAGCGATGCCGCCTTGCTTGCTGCTGAGCATGATGCTTCCTGGTGTCATATGTTCTGCCTGCCCGGCATCCCCACGCGATGCCGTCGCCTGTCTTTCACGAAATTGATGGCAATTTGTGCCAATGCAGATTGTACATCAGGCGTCGTGTAAGCGCAACCGCTAGGAGAGTGTGGGAGTCTAAAAAACTTGCTCAACCATGCAGGATTTGGTACACTGTTGTGAGATAATGCGCTATGGAGCGCAGGAAAGAGGATCAATGCGAGCAATTGATGATAGCAGCGCGAAGTACGCGGCGGTTTTGCGCGCGCTACAGGCGTGGAAACAGTTGCCGGAAAGCGACCTGGCGCGCATGTTGCGTCGCTATTTCCTCGTGACCGACGATTTTCGCGAGATGGAGGATCAGGGCTACCTGACTATGGCATTTGTCGGCGATGAATACCTGGTCAGCGTGACCATGCTGGGCCGCCTCTGGCTGGAACAATATGACGCGAAGGAGCAAAACAATGCCGTATGACGAGGACGAAGCTTATCCGTATAACACTATCGGCACCGATGAAGCCAGGCAGATGATCGAGTCTGGGGCGCGCGTCATCGACGTGCGCCAATTGGATGAATGGAACCGCAGCCACATCGAACAGGCCATGTTGGTTCCGCTCAACGGCATCTATTCTTTTGGCAAAGCCTTGCAAGACCTGAACTTGCCGGAGGACGAGGACGTGATCTTCGTCTGCGCGTCGGGGCAGCGCAGCGCCTCCGCCTCCGAGATTGCTCTCGTCGCCGGTTTCAAGAAGGTTCATAACCTGGCGAACGGCATGAATGGCTGGATGATGCGCCGCTATCCTGTCGAACGCTAACCAATCAGAAATCATCCGTACCGTAGCCAGGGCAACCGCGAGGGAAATAATCGCAGCCAGGGCAACCATTGTACTGCAGCCAGGGCAACCGCGAGGGAAATAATCGCAGCCAGGGCAACCGCAAGGGATTGCCCCTACCCTCTACGGATCGGCCTGTGAAGTAATAAAGGAGAGAACGTATGCCATTGTTGGAAGGAAAAAAGGCTCTTATTTTCGGCATCGCCAACCATCGCTCGATTGGCTGGGCCATCGCGCAGTCGCTGGCGGCTGAAGGCGCGCAACTGGCCTTCGCGTACCAGGAGCGCATGGAAAAATATGTGCGCGAGCTGGCCGCGAAGATTCCTGGCACGGAAGTCATGGAATGCGATGTGCAGAGTGATGAGCAACTGGATAGCGCGTTCGTCAGGGCTGGCGAAATCTTCAGCGGGGAGTTAGACATCGTGATCCACTCCGTCGCCTTCGCGCCCCCGCGCGAACTGGAGAATCCCTTCGTCGAGACGACGCGCGAAGGCTTTCATACCGCGCTCGATATCAGCGCCTACTCCCTGATCGCGATGGCGAGACGCGCCAAACCGCTGCTGGCGGCGCGCGGCGGAGGCAGCATTCTCACGCTCACCTACATGGCGAGCGAGCGCGTCATGCCCAAATATAACGTAATGGCCGTTGCCAAAGCCGCGCTGGAATGTAATGTGCGCTACCTGGCCTTCGAGTTGGGCGAACAGAACATTCGCGTCAACGCCATCTCCGCCGGGCCGCTCAACACACTGGCCGCGCGCGGCGTTTCCGGCTTCACGCAGTTCCGCGAACATATGGGAACAATGGCTCCTCTGGGCCGCAATATCGAGCAGAAGGATGTCGGCGACGCCGCGCTCTTCCTGTGCAGTCCGCTGGCCCGCAATATCACCGGCGAAATTCTCTTTGTCGATGCCGGGTACAATATTATGGGAGCATAGTAGGGGCCGATTGATCGCGCCCCCCTGGATGGAGCAATGATGTGATGTCCGCGTCTTCTGAGGCTCAGCCACAACAGAATATCTTTATCGGGCCAGGTTTGAGCCTGTACAAGCGCGTCGTGACCGGCGCTGGCGTTTTCATCATCGCGGCCATAGTGATCCTGATCGCCGTTCACGAGGGCGCGCCTGCCGTGGGCAGCGCCATTGTGGCGCTGCTTTTCATCGGCGGCTTCATCCTGTACCTGCGCATTATCGCGCCCGTGCCTTTTACGATTGAGATCGGGCCAGAATCCCTGATCAAGCGCAGCCGAGGCGGCGAGGTTATTGAGGTGCGTTGGGAGCATGTGACGCGCGTCAAAGAAGAATTTTTTCCCAACGGCAAGCGCATTGGCATCATTGTCTATCGCAATCCCGCGACGCCACAGGAGAAAACGAAAGCCTGGGCCGTCTACCGCGACGATGTTGAGGATATCGACACTCTGGCCGCCGCGCTCAAGCAGGCTCTGCCTGAGACGGCGCAGTGGCAAAGCGAAACGGTGCATGAATAGGACAGTGCGAGGAGGGCAACCGCAAGGGATTGCCCCTACCCTCAATTTCGCCGGCGAATTGAGGTAATCATGCGCAACGAATTGCTGGCGTGGTTCGCGCGCGAGGGCTTGTTGCTGCAACAGGCGGTGACAGCGCCTCGTTGCCTCATTACCTGTCCCCCGGACAGGCTGCCCGGACAGGGCTGCCCGGTGCATGACGAGGTGAAGATCGCCGTCAAAGCGCCGGTGATCGCGCTGAGCCGCGCTGAGCGTGACGCGCGCGAGTGTCC
>DATLSW010000154.1:0-10244 GCA_035533955.1 Ktedonobacteraceae bacterium
GCGGTTCTTGCTGCCTTTCTTGCGGCGGGACTTTTGCCGCTCTAAACGACGGAGTTTCTTCTGCGCGTGTTTCAAGGCGCGTGGGTTCTCAAACATCGTTCCATCCGAGCAGGTAGCCAGCGTTTTGATACCGAGGTCTACACCGATAGCGGTTGTAGCTGTCATGACAGGCTTTTCTTGCTCTTCTTCCACCTGAATGCTCACAAACCAGCGTCCCGCTTGCTCACTGACGGTCGCAGAGAGTATCTTTCCCTGCGTCGGAAGGTAGTCATGCTCATGCAAGCGCACGTTGCCGATACGCGGCAATTGAACGGCATCAGAGAATGCCTTGATGGAACCGGTCACGCGAAACGAACCTATCGCCTTGCTGCGTTGCTTGAACGTTGGGAAACCGAGCTTGCCTTTGTATTTGCCAGTTTTCTTCGCTTTCACCTTGCGAAAGAAGTTGGCATAAGCGCGGTCGAGATTGCGTAATGCCTCTTGCGGTGCGCATTTGGAAACTTCGTACATCCACGGATACTCAGTTTGCTTTAAGGCATTGAGTTCTTTGTGCAAGTCAATGGCAGTTGGCGGTTTCTTCCCGTCTTTGTACGCGGCGATCTTGCGAGCCAGTCCCCAATTGTAGGCAAAACGCGCCGCGCCTGCATGTTTCAGCAGCAAGGTGCGTTGCTCGTTCGTGAGGTCAAGTGCTGTTTTGTAGCCGCGTACAACGATGGTCATCCTTCGCTTTCCTCTTCTTTCATCGCCTGTTCAATACACTGCTTGATCTTCTCCGCGTGCCGTTTGCGGGCGTCTCCGTCCGTAGATACGAGCGGCCATACTGGTAATCACACTCACGAAGTCGTCAACCAGTTCATCGCCCGTATCACTCTGAAAAATCATCTCAACATGGCGTCCTTGTGCTTCTAGCACTACAGTGGCACTTTTGAAAGAGGGAATATTCCCTGGAATATTCCCTGGATCAGCAAAAACTTCGTGCCCATCGCGCGCGGATGTGACATGCTAGAAGTAGCAAACCTTCTTGATCAACCTGTCCATCAGAAACGAGAAAAGCATGAAGCAAGAGTACTCTACCACATCTGCGCCATCCGTGCCAAGCCTGGGTGCCATCGGTGTCTGGGCCATGAGCCTGTTCCAGTTGCATCAGCGTCTGGCCCCGTATGTTGCGCGCCCCGAAGTGCGTCAGCATGCGCTGTTGTACCTGCAAGCCATCCTGAGCGAGATTCCGCGCAAAAATGGCTGGCAGATCGCCGAATTTGCCCGGCAAGCCCGACCCGACGGCATGCAGCGCCTGCTCTCGCGAGCCGTCTGGGACGAGAGCGGTTGCCGTGATGAGTTGCGCGCCCTGGTGTGTCAAACCTTGTTTCCCCCTCCTCTCGTTCCCGCCTGCGCGGATGCCGAGCGGCTGTACCCCGTCGTGGTCATCGATGAAAGCGGCTTTCCCAAACGCGGCCACCACTCAGCCGGTGTGGCCCCGCAGTATTGCGGCGTGAGCGGCCAGGTCGAAAACTGCCAGGTCGGCGTCTTCCTCTCCTTCGTCACCGCGTTGGGTCATGCCCTCATCGACCGCGAACTCTACCTGCCTGATGCGTGGTGCGCTGATCTCCCGCGCCGCCGGGCTGCCCACATCCCCGACCAGCTCGCTTTTCAGACCAAACCCGAACTGGGCAAGCGGATGCTCCTACGCGCCCAGGCGGCGGGGTTGCCCATGCGCTGGGTCGTCGCCGATACCGTCTACGGCCACAGTCCCGACCTGCGCGCGTTTCTGGAAGAGCAAGACTGCGCCTACGCGCTGGCGGTTCCTTCCATCGAAGTCGTCGGCGTGCAAACTCTCTCCGGTTGCTTGCTCCATGATGTTGCCAGCATCGCTCAGCGGGCGATCCGCGACAACGACTGGCAGCGTCTCTCTCAAAGCCAGGGCAGCAAAGGGCCACGCCGCTTCGATTGGGCCAGACTGCCACTCCTTGAGCATGGAACCACCGACGGTCGCCATTGGCTCGTCCTGCGCCGCTGCCTGGAGGAGCCGCATGAACTCGCCTACTACCTGGTCTTTGCTCCGCCCGCCACCTCTCTGCCCACCATGGTGCAAGCCATTGGCGCGCGCTGGCGCATCGAAGAGGACCTGCAGGTCAGCAAAGACCTGGGACTGGACCACTATGAAGTGCGCAGTTATGGTGGCTGGTATCGCCACATCACGCTCGTTCTCCTGGCCTACGCCTTCCTGGTCAGCCTCTGCGTGTCCGCTCCTCGCCCGCTGTCTTCCCCACCGCTCATTGCCTTGACTCCCTCCGAAGTGCGCCACCTGCTCGCACGTCTCATCTGGCCCGCTCCCACCTCGGCTCCCCTCCTGTGTCAGTGGTCGCGCTTCCGGCGCACCCATCAATATTGGGCCGGCTATTACCATCGTCGCCGGCGCGAGAAAGCTGGCTAAGCAGGAGCGCTCTCGCTGCGCTTCTGTCGGCCTTCCGCGCTTGCTGTCATCGGCTCGGTTTTCCCGGGAAAACTCCCAGGCATGTTCCCCGGATTCTCCCCTGCTTCTCAGCGGGGAAATATCCCTGGAGTTTGCTGCCTTTCTTGTCGTCCGTGTCACTCGCAATACGAAAGGAGTTGCTCTATGACCTTCATGGCTTTGGCCGATTGTTGCCGTCACCTTGGCGTTGACCCCAAAACCTTACGTCGTTGGCTGACCCAGGCCCAGTTCCCTCTGCAACCGCATCCTGGCGATGGGCGCGAGAAAGGAATCACCACCGACCAGTTGCGCCTGCTCGCCACTGCCCATCACCGCAGCCTTCCGTCTCTCCCAGGAGCGCAGCCCTCGCCTGCTCCCGCCCAGCCAGCCCCGGAGCCGTCTCCGCTCCCCGCTGACTTGCTCGAGCTGCTCCAGTACCTTCGGGCGGTACCCGCCCAGCTCGCCTCCATGCAGCAGCAACTAGCCGCGCTCACCGCACGCCTCGAACCGCCACCACTCCCACCGCCTGCCACGGCCTCCCAGGCCCGGCAAGGCGCTCGCGGCACAGCTCGCTCCCTGCCTGCCACCGGGGCCACCTCGTCCCGTCCCTCCGCGCCACGCGCCAGGTCTGCCGCTCACGTCATCCCCCGCGTCGAGTATAGCGGCGAAGGACACTATGTGGTGATCTGTCCTCAGCGCGGCGTCCTCCCCTTTGAACCCGATTCGCTGGCGTGGTTTGCCTGGCTGGATAGCGTCTCCTCGTTTCGCTTTGTGGGGAAGGCGGGTCACTTCACCGCCCATCACGAGAGCCTGCGCGTGCCTCACGGCTCCTGGCGGGCGCATCGCAACATCCGCAATCATACCCGCATCCTGCGCCTGGCTCACTCCCACAACCTGACCATTGCCGTCTTGGAGCAGACCGCCGCCGCTCTCCAGGCTCACCTCTCCTAGCCGCCTGCTTGCTTGCGCTTCCGAGATGGGCTGGCTTCCGCCTCCCCGCAAAGAAGTGCCACTGTAGTGACACGTCGCGTTTCAATGGAGTGGCTGCCAAAGCGCGTCAGTCGATCGCGGTTCTCAACCACAATCGTGCCTCTACTGGTATCGGCAAGCAGCTTTCCCAGTTTCGGACGTTGGTCATTGAGTCCCGATGCAATTTCAGTCACTTCTTTGGAGACCTGATAGCCTTTGGCGGCGGCGTAATCTTTCAATCGCTGCATTTGACGATCAAGATCATCCTTTTGGCCGAGAGAAGACACTCGCGCATACAAGGCTACTTGCATCGCCTCTTGTGGTTGAACTGGTTCCCGTATCATCACGGTACCGGTATCCAGTTGATAGGCGTCGAGCTTGCCAGACTTCCACCAGCGATAGGCCGTCGTGTAGCTGACGCCCATCTTTTTTGCATAAGCGCTTAATCTCATAGGGATAGAATAGCACAAACGCCTATGAATGTCAACACTTTGTGAAACGAGTTATCACCCTCTCTGTGTTCATCTTGCCTTCATTATTGCATCCACACGGAGGAGGATGATACATGCACTATATCATATCAAATGCGATGGGCGGTGTGGCGGCCCAGGTCATTGTGCCAGTGGAGGCCACGCACCCTCTCCGGTTGAGAGGTAATAGCGCGCTCAGAGCCGATTATCTGAGGGCTGCGCGCATATCATTCACAAGCTGCTCCGGCGTTCCTGGACGCCCGCGCAAGTGTAATGCTGGCGACGCGGGCGAAGATACTATGTCTACCACGGGGCGGAAACCGGCGCGCACCATGCCAGCTTGCGAGGGCAGGTTATCGGCGTCGGCGCCGATCCAGGCGTGGCGCAGGCTCATAGCGTGCAGCGCGCGCACGATGTAGGCCAGCAGGGCAGCGTAGAGATGCTGCCCGCGGTAGGCTGGGAGCGTGGCGCAATCCCAGATATAGGCAGCGTCGGGAGCCAGATGGATGTTCAGATCGAGTTCTCCGATGTTTTCTTGATCGAACGTCACCCAGCCATAGGTTGCAATCTCGCCCTCGATCTTGCCGCCATAGCAATGCTTGTCCGCGCTAAAACGCTGCTGGACAATTTCCGCGTCAGCGCAGCGCATGGCCTGGGCAAGTTCTCCAGCATCTTCCGGGCCGAGGCGCAGAAAGGTCGCTGGCAGGAGTGGATCGGGCGCAGTCGGCAGCGGCCGCACCAGATCCAATAACCAGAACGTTCCTACCGGTTGCCCCTTCGGATCGGACGGAAGTGTCATGCCAGCGCCTCCTCGGTGGGGACGCAGGCTTTGCGCCGCGACAATTCCTCGATGGCGTCCGCCAGGTGACTGTCCTCGATGCTGTAGGCTTCCTCCGTCGCGCGCGGGCGATCAGCGCCGGGAAAACGCTGGAAGGTGGTCAGCGCTATTGAATTGTACGCCATCAAAACCTCCTTGAAGATTTCAGTGCGTTACCATGCCGCGCGTAACAGCGTTTCGAGCTGCGCGGCGCTGGCGATGGGTTTGGGGTTGTTTTGCACGGTGCGACTTTGAAACGCGAGTTGTGCCAGTTCGGGCAGAGCGGCTTCCGTTACCCCCACATCGCGCAAGCGCTGCGGCAAATGCATCTGCCCGACGAGGCTGTAGACGCGCCGGGCGGCTTGTTCGGCCATCTCCTCGTCATCGCGCTCGCCGCGTGCGATGCCCATGGCCTCAGCGGCTTGCGCCAGTACGGGCGCCTCCGCGTCGCTGTTGAAGCGTATGGCGTGGGGCAGCATGATGCTATTGGCGATGCCGTGCGGCACGCCCGCTGTCCCGCCCAGGACATGGCAGATGCCGTGGTGCAGCGCCATTACTACATGCGCCAGCGCGACTCCCGCCAGGTGCGCCCCACTCAGCATCTCCGCGCGCGCCAGTTGATCGCTGCCATCCGCGTAGCAGCGCGGCAACGAGCGCGTGATGATGTCGATGCCGCTCAGCGCCGTTGCCGTCGAGAGCGGATTGCGCGTGATCGAGTACAACGCCTCGACGCAATGCGCCAGCGCGTTGATGCCAGTAGATGCGGTAATTACCGGCGGCAGGTGGAGGGTGAGCAGGGGATCATAAATCACCAGCTTGGGCGCGGCCCTGGGATCGGAGACGGTGATCTTGCGCGTCTTGTCGCCAAATTGCCGCGTGATGCCATAAACTGGCGTCATCTCTGATCCCGCGTAGGTCGTGGGGATGGCGATCACCGGCACAAGTGGCTGAGCGGTGGGGAACGCGGCGCGCGCTGGTTGTATTGTTTCATTATTACCCGTCTCCCCGACGGGATATTCGGAGCGGGCGCGGCGTTGCTCTTCCAGGGCCAGGCTAACGGCTTTGGCGATACCCAGCGCGCCGCCGCCGCCAAGAGCGATCACGGCATCGACCTCGTGTTGCTCGGCCAGCGCCGCGACTTCGGCAACCTGCGACTCGTGCGTATGTGACAGCGCGGAGTCGTAGACGGCGACCAGGCGATCCCCTAACGCCCGCGCAATGCCGTCAATTGTGCCGTCCCGGCGCAGCGAGCCGCTTGAACAAAGCAACAGACGCCGCCAGCCGAATGGCTCGACCAGATCGGCCAGCCGGGCGAGCGCGCCCGCGCCAAAGATAATTTCCTGCGCGTAGCCGGTATAATGATACTCGTTCATGGCTGCAACTCTCTCCGAAAGCGGCGCCATGCAATGGACAGAGATAGTACCATACACAAAATCTCACTTCTTTGTAGGTTCCATCGTAGTATATCATATAGGGGTATTATTGATGTTTGTTACGCCAAAAAGGAAAGGTCAGTAAGTGGTGAATACGCGCAGTGAACGCACCAGGCTGGGGCTGCTCTGTCTGCTTTTGCTCGTCATGTTGGGCGTTCTCGTTTTTGCCGCCGTCAATACCATTCAGGCGGCGCGCATGTTCCAACAGCAGTATAAAGCCGTCAAAGCTGGAGATGTGAGCGCCATTCATCCCTGGATGACTATTCATGTGATCGCCAATATCTACCATGTTCCCGAAGACTACCTCTATAGTTCGCTCACGCTGAAGGATTCTCCGGCCCTCCATCATGCAACGCTTTACGAGATCGCCGGGCGGAAACGCCAGCCAGTCAATCAAATTATCCATACGCTGCAACAAGCCATTTCGACGTATCGTCGCACACATCCCCGTGGCCCCACCCCTACACCGACGCCCAGAGCGCGTCAAGCGTCGCCAGCGCCGGGGAGGGTACACACTTGAACGAATTTATCATCGAGGCGTTACAGCATTACGGATATCCTGCCCTCTGGCTGATCATTTTCCTCGCCGCCGTTGGCGCGCCAATTTCGGGCAATCTGCTGCTCTATGCCGCGGGAGCATTTGCCGCTTTCGGTGATTTTAATGTTTTCATCCTCTTTCCAGTCTCGGTGAGCGCCGCCGTGCTGGGCGACAATCTTGGCTATTACATCGGTCGGCGCGTGGGGCTTCCTCTCCTGGCCTGGTTCGAGCGGCAAAAACGCTTCCGCTTCATCTCACCGCAGAGAGTGGAGCAAGGCCGCGCGTATTTGAGGCGCAGAACGGGCTGGGCCGTCTTTCTGACCCGCTTCCTCATCGTGGTGTTGGGCGGCCCCATCAACTTCCTGGCGGGCATCGATGAATATCCATACCGTAGCTTTCTCTTTTGGGATGTCAGCGGTCAAATCCTGGGAGCGATCATCCCGCTGGGACTTGGCTACGCTTTTGCCGAAAGCTGGGAAGAAGTGGCCGGCATTCTGGGAGCTTTTTCAGGACTGTTTCTCGCGCTGCTTGTGGCGCTGATCGTCGCCATCGTGTTTGTGCGCAAGATACACCAGAGCCGCAAGGCCAGGGCCGAGGCTGCCAGCGCTGCAAAGGAGAGCGTACTCCCAGTCAGTGAAGCGACCCCGCTCAACGGCGCGCTCCCGGTCAGTGAAGTGACCTCACTCAATGGCTCACTCCCGACGAGCGATGGGTTTCCGCTCAACGGCGCACTCCCAACTGTGGATGAGGCTGTGGGACATAATACCGGCCCGTCAACCATTCCTTCCCTGGGAGAACCACTATGAACGCAGAGCAAGCCGACGAGAGGGCGGGGCAAGCCCAGGAGAGGGCGGGGCAAGCCCAGGAGAGTCAGGAGAGGGCGGGGCAAGCCCACGCCCCTACGATCCTGATCCTCGCCACACATACGGGGGGCGGACACCTGAATCTCGCGCGGGGTTTGCAAGATAGGCTCGAGGCAACTTATAACGTGGTGATTGCCGATCCGCAGCCTGCCAGCGTCGATCACTGGTACGCCTGGGTCAGTCGCCACTCTTCGCTCTTTTTAACAGCGCAATATACCCTGAGCGACAATACTTTCGTCTCTTTGTGCTTCCAGCGCATCGCCGCGCTGCTGAGCAGCAGAGCCATCCAGAAAATTATTGAGCAAGTTCGGCCTCAATTGATCATCGCGACCCATGCTTTTCTGTCGTATGCCGCGGCACGCGCCAACGAACGCTGCCGCTCATGCATCCCGCTCGTCTTTCAACTGACTGACCTGGGAGAGCTACACATGACGTGGTTTGCCGAGAAACACGCTGCTGCCTACCTGGCGCCCACGCGCGAAATCTTGGCCCAGGCGCTGGCGCAGGGCATCGACCGCGACCGCCTGCACCTGACCGGCAGGCCGGTGCGCCGCCAGTTCAGCGCTGCCGCCGCCACAGAAAGAAGCGCAACGCTCGGTAATCTGGGGCTTGATCCTGACATCTTTACGGTCTTTCTCCAGGGCGGCGCGAAGGGATCAGCCGGGGCTGACCGCATGATAGACCGTTTATTGAGCGCGGACGTTCCCATGCAAATTATCCTGGCCGTGGGGAACAATAAAAGCATGGCAACGCGCTACGCTGGTAATACGCGCGTCTATACGTTGCCCTACACGGAGACGATCGCTCCCTATATGGCGGCAACTGATGTGATTGCCGGGAAAGCGGGGGCAAGCTTCATCTCCGAAGCATTCAGGTTAGAGAAACCTTTCCTCGTCACAGCCTATATTCCCGGTCAGGAAACCGCGAACCTGCGCTTTATTGAACAGCACAACCTGGGCTGGGTCTGCCTGGAGACAGCAGCGCAAACAGCCTTGCTTACCAGCCTTGCCCGCGATCCGGCCATGATTGCCGACAAGGTGGAGAGTATCCGCGACTACAACGCCTGGAATGAGCAGGCGAACCAGCATATTCGTTCAGTTATCGATCAATTGCTCGCCCATTCATAGGGGCGCAATGATGAATGTTACTACGAGACTTCGTTTTTCGTGGCGCGCCAGTTGACGGTCGGCAGAATCAGTTTGTGATCGATCTGGTCGCGATGTTCGATAGCAAGTTTGATCAGCGATTCAAGGGCAGGCCCATCCAGATAATGCGGCTCAAGCCCCAGCTCGATGAGCCGGGTATGAGCCGCGTTATAGTAATGCTGCTCCGCCTCGACGCGCGGATTGGGAAGATGCCTGACCTGGGCCTCCAGACCAAAATGTCCGCTTTGCCGGGCGACCATCTCCACCAGTTCCAGCAGGGAGAACTGTTCTGTGATCTGGTTGAAGACGCGGTACTCGCCAGGCGCGGGCGGCGTGTTAAGCGCCAGTTCAATGCACCTGATGGTATCGCGCACATTGATGTAGCCGCGCGTCTGCTGGCCTTTGCCATAGACGGTGAGGGGATAATCCACGGCGGCCTGGACGCAGAAGCGATTGAGGGCGGTGCCGTAGATCTGATCGTAGTCGAAGCGCGTTGCCAGGCGGGCGTCTTGCGTCGTCTCGTCGGTCTCGAAGCCATAGACCACGCCTTGATTCAGATCCGTGGCGCGCAGCCCCCAGATCTTGCAGCAGAACATGATGTTGTGACTGTCATGAACCTTCGAAAGGTGATAAAACGAGCCAGGTTGTTTGGGGAAAGGCAAGACATCCGAACGACCTTTATGGTGAATCTCGATAAAGCCCTCTTCGATATCGATATTCGGCGTGCCATATTCGCCCATCGTTCCCAATTTCACGAGGTGGCAGTCGGGTGCGTATTCTTTGATGGCATACAGCACATTGAGCGTTCCCACCACGTTATTCGTTTGCGTATAAACGGCATGTTTGCGGTCAATCATGGAATAGGGAGCGGAACGCTGTTCCGCAAAATGCACCACGGCTTCGGGTTGGAACTCGCGGAAGACGGCGGCCAACGCTTCATAGTCCATCGCATCGCCGACACAGAAGCGCATCTGCCGCCCTGAAACGGCTTGCCACAGAGCGACACGATCATGCAGTGTCTGGATAGGTGTCAGGCTATTGAAGCCGCGCTCAAGGTCAAATTGCCTGCGCGTCAGGTTGTCGAAGATACAAACATCATGCCCTTTGGCGGACAGGTAAAGTGACTGCGGCCAGCCGAGGTAGCCGTCGCCACCCAGTACAAGAATACGCATAGTAACTCCATCACGGGTATACTTCACGGGCCATCCTCCCTCCACGATAAATCGGGAGGCCACGATGGCCCGCCAGGGATTTTGTAGGGGCCTGATTGATCGCGCCCATGACTTATGATATCACTCGGTTCGTAAGGCGACAATCGGATCGAGACGGGCCGCGCGCCGCGCCGGGTAATAGCCAAAGATGATACCTATCGCCGCGGCGAAGCCGAAGGCCAGCAGCACCGCTATGGGAGACAGTACAAACGAGCTTTTCGTGAAAAAGGCATAGGCGAAGCCGCCGCCGATACCCAGCAGGATGCCCACGATGCCTCCCAGGATACTCAGCATGATCGCCTCGATGAGAAATTGCGTCAGCACATCGCGCGGGCGCGCCCCGATAGCG